>CAMDXD010000103.1 GCA_945877995.1 Bordetella parapertussis | reverse complement strand
GGAACTCGCCGAAGAACTGTGCATCCAGGTGGCCTTCCGTCCGGGCGACATGCAGTTCATCAGCAACTACCGGGTGCTGCACGACCGTACCGCATTCAGCGATGACGGCGATCCGCAGCATGGCCGGCTGCTGTACCGTGTCTGGCTGACTGTGCCCGAAGCGCGGTCGCTGCCCGATGACTGGGCGGGTGGCCGGGTGCGCAGCGGCATCGTGCGCCAGGCGACCTGACCCGGCCCGGCCTGGCGCTCCGGACGACGTTTCGGAACGGAATTTGCTCTGCATCGACCTGCCCGCCAGCAGGGCGGCCGTATATACAAAGAACGACAAGGGGTGTCCTACATGGAAAACAAGCGGAACGATCCGGCGCGCCAGCCGCGCGCGTCGGTAGCGATGTGTTTCATGGCCATAGCCGTGGCCGCCGTGCTGCCCGGCCATGCCAGCGCCCAGGCCTGGCCGGCGAAGCCGGTGCGCTTCATCCTCGGGTTCCCGCCCGGCGGCGGCTCCGACATCCTCGGCCGTATCGTCGCGGCACGCATGCAGGAGCAGATGGGGCAGTCCGTCCTGATCGAAAACCGGCCTGGGGCGTCGGGTAACATTGCCGCCGAGCTGGTGGCGAAGTCGGTGCCCGACGGCTATGCGATCTATCTCGCGCAGATCGCCGCAGTGGCCATCTCGCCGTCGTTGTTCCCGAAGCTCGGCTACGACTCGCTGCGCGACTTCGCGCCGATCTCGCTGATCGCCACCGGGCCGAACGTGCTGGTCGTGCATCCGGCGCTGCCGGTCAAGAACGTGAAGGACCTGGTCGCGCTGGCGCGCCAGCAGCCCGGGCAGATGAACTATGCCTCGGTCGGCCCGGGCAGCATCCAGCACCTGGCGGGTGAATCGTTCAACCTGCTGGCGGGCGTGAAGACCGTGCACGTGCCCTACAAGGGCAGTTCGCCCGCAGGCCTCGACCTGATGGCCGGGCAGGTCGCGTTCATGTTCGACTCGACGCCGCCGATCACCGCCTTCATCAAGTCCGGCCGCATGCGCGCGCTGGCGGTCACGACCGCGAAGCGCTCGCCGCTGCTGCCCGAGGTGCCGACCGTGGCGGAATCGGGCCTGCCCGCCTTCGATTTCGCGACCTGGTGGGGCCTGATGGCCCCCGCCGGCACGCCGCGCCCGATCATCGACCGCCTGAACGCCGAGCTCGGCAAGTCGCTGCAGCATCCCGAGGTACGCGAGCGTATCCTCGGCGTCGGCGCGGAACCGGCGCACACCACGCCCGAGGCCTTCGGCGCGCTGATCCGCAGCGAAATCGCCCGCTGGGCCAGGGTGATCAAGGCCGCGGGCGTGAAGGTCGACGGCTGAGGTCGCGACCCCGGCCACGCACCGGCCACGCAGCGGCCATGTTCCAAGGAGGCAGCACGATGTCCAGCCCGGTATTGCTCGAACGCCCCGCAGACCATGTAGCGGTGGTGCGCATCAATCGTCCCGATGCGCGCAACGCGCTCAACATGGAGGTGCGCCGGCTGATCGCCGACCACCTCGCCGCGCTGACCGACGACGCGTCGGTGCGTTGCGTGATCCTCGCCGGTGGCGAGAAGGCGTTCGCCGCGGGTGCCGACATCCGCGAGATGGCCGAGGCTGACCCGATCGAGATGATGAAGCGCAACGCGTTCCGCCTGTGGCAGGCAATCGCACTCTGCCCGAAGCCGATGATCGCCGCAGTGCGCGGCTTCGCGCTCGGCGGCGGCTGTGAACTGGCGATGCATGCCGACATCATCGTCGCCGGCGATAGTGCGAAGTTCGGCCAGCCCGAGATCCGCATCGGCATCGTCCCGGGTGGTGGCGGCACGCAGCGGCTGCCCAGGGCGGTGGGCAAGTTCAAGGCGATGAAGATGCTGCTCACCGGTGACATCATCACCGCCCGGGAAGCCGATGCGATGGGGCTGGTCAGCGAGGTGGTACCCGATGCCGAGGTGGAGGCGCGCGCGCTTGCGCTGGCCGTCCAGATCGCCCAGATGCCGCCGATCGCCGCGCGCCAGATCAAGGAATGCGTGCTCGCCGGTCAGGACACCTCGCTGCATGCCGGGTTGATGCTCGAGGCGAAGGCGATCCAGCTCTCGTTCGCGAGCTTCGATCAGAAGGAAGGCATGGCCGCGTTCATCGAGAAGCGCAAGCCGGGCTTCGAGGGGCGCTGAACGGCGTTGGTACGCCGTCGGTACGGCCGCGGCAGACCAGTCCGCCGCGCGGTCTTATCGACCGAGTGCGGCGAGCTTGGCCTTCACCCGTTCGTCGTACTTCGCCGGGTCGACGATGAAGCGCTCGTGCGTGCCTTCGCCGACCTTCTCGACCTCGTCGAACACCGCGATACGAAACGACAGCCTGCGCCGGTCGACTTCGACCAGTTCGACCTCGGCACGCACCTGCTGTGCCGGGAACGACGGTGCGAGGTGCTGCACCTGGATCGAGGTGCCCAGCGTGCGCTGGTCGGCGGACAGGTACGGCTCGATGGTGTGGATCGCCGCCCGCTCGATCAGCAGCACCATCGAGGGCGTCGAGAACACCGGCACCACGCCGCGCGTCATGCACAGCGCTTCGGTCACCTCCCAGGAGAGGGATCCCTTCAGACCAGCTTCGAGTCCGGACATGGTGAACCTCGCTCAGACCAGAACGCCCTTGAGTTGCGCCTCGGGATAGCGGGTGCCGGCAATGGCCGCCGGCGAGAAGGTCTCCGACAGCGTCGCGATCTCGCCGGCCGTCAGCGTGATCTCGGCTGCGCCGAGGTTCTCTTCGAGGAAGGTGCGGCGCTTGGTGCCCGGGATCGGCACGATGAACTCGCCCTGCGCCATCACCCAGGCAATCGCGACCTGGGACGGGGTCGCCTTGCGCTCGGTCGCGATGCGCTCGAGCGGGGCGAGCAGCGCGACGTTCTTCGCGACGTTCTCCGGCAGGTAGCGCGGGTGCTGCCGGCGGCGGTCCTTCTCGATCAATGCGTCGAGCGTCTTGATCGTCGCCGACAGGAAGCCGCGGCCGAGCGGGGCATAGGCCATGTAGCCGACGCCGAGTTCCTTGCAGGCGGCGATCAGGCCGTTCTCGGCATCGCGCGACCACAGCGAATACTCGGTCTCGACCATGTCGATCGTCGCCGCCTTCATCGCACGGCGCAGGGTGTCGGGCCCGCACTCGGAGAGCACGAGGTAGCGTACCTTGCCCTGCTCCTGCAGCCGCTTCATCGCGCCCACTGTCTCTTCGATCGGCACGCTCGGGTCGACCCGGTGCAGGCCGTAGATGTCGATCTCGTCGACCCCGAGTCGCTTCAGGCTCTTGTCGCAGGCCTCGACCGCGTACTCCGGCCGGCCGTTCACGCCGCCACCACCCATCAGGTTGCCGAACTTGGTGCAGACGATCGCGTCCTGGCGGTGGCCCTTGATCGCCCTGGCGACCAGCTCCTCGTTGACGCCGTTTCCGTATGCGTCGGAGGTCACCAGCAGGTTGCAGCCGAGGTCGAATGCGCGGTGCATCGTCGCGATCGATTCGGCGTCGTCCGGCGTGCCGTAGGAGATCGACATGCCCATGCAGCCCAGGCCGATGGCCGAGACCTGCGGACCGTTTGCGCCGAGTTTGCGTTGCTTCATGTGTCCAGCTCCAGGGGTGGTTGGTGACTTGAAGACGGCAGGAAGTTACTTCGCGTAGGTGACGAACAGGTCGTCGAAGCCGTCTACATGGCCGTGCAGCGTGTCGCCCGGGAAGCACGGGCCGACGCCTGCCGGGGTGCCCATCATGATGATGTCTCCGGGGAACAGCTCGACCAGGTGCGACAGGTAGGAGATCGTCTCGGGCGTGTTCCAGATGTGCTGGTTCAGATCGCCCTTCTGCTTCACCTCTGCGTTGACCTTCAGCCAGATCGCGCCGCTGGCGGGGTGGCCGATCTGCGCGGCCTTCTTCAGCCCGGTGCACGGCGCCGACTGGTCGAAGCCCTTGCCCATCTCCCACGGGCGGCCCATCTTCTTGGCCTCGCCCTGCAGGTCGCGGCGGGTCATGTCGAGGCCGACGCCGTAGCCGTAGACATGGTCGAGCGCCTTGTCCTGCGCGATGTTCTTGCCGCCGGTGCCGATCGCCACCACCAGTTCGATCTCGTGGTGCAGGTCTTTCGTGCCGACCGGGAACGGGATGGTCTGGTTGTTCGGGACGACGGCGTCGGTCGGCTTCTGGAAGAAGAACGGCGGCTCGCGGTCGGGATCGTGGCCCATCTCGCGGGCATGGTCTGCGTAGTTGCGGCCGACGCAGTAGATACGGCGTACCGGGAAGGTGGCGGCTTCGCCTTCAACGGGCAGCGAGACGGTTTTCGGTACTTCGATCACGTAGCTCATGCGATCCTCAGAGGGTGGCTGGACGAAACCCGTCATTCTGCCAGAATCGCTGGTATTCCGAGTATCAGCTGGACCTCTCGGCCATCGACGCGCGACGGCTGGCCGGGCGCGCAGGCGCGCTTGGCGTGCTGTAACGGTTCGGCTCGAAGCGATGGTGCAGACTCCCGGACTCTCAGATTCCACCCTGGATACCCAGTGAAACCTCCGAGTTTCGATCCGAACGCCAGCCGCCTCGGCAGGCGCCTCCTCGACACGATCGAGCGCGCGTTATCGTCCGTCGGCCTCGTGCCGTCCGGCGAAGTTACGGTGACTGAGGTGCCCGGGACGGACCCGAGCGCAGGATCCCCCGGCGCGGTGCGTCCGGGCCGGGTCGTGTCGCATGTGTTCAGCAATGCTGCCGGCAGCCGCGTGTACCGGGTCTACCGCCCGGCGGCGGCGGCGGGGCTGCGCCCGGTGATCGTCATGTTGCACGGCTGCACGCAGTCGGCCGAGGATTTCGCCGCCGGCACGCAGATGAACCGCCTTGCCGACCGGCACGGTTTCATCGCCGTCTACCCGGAGCAGGCGCCGGGCTCGAATGCGTCGAAGTGCTGGAACTGGTTCAGCAGCGAGAACCAGCAGCGGGGCTGCGGCGAGCCGTCGCTGATCGCCGGCATCACCCGCGAGGTGATCGAGCGCGAAGGCGGCGATCCGAAGCGGGTGTTCGTCGCCGGGTTGTCGGCCGGCGGCGCGATGGCCGTGATCATGGCCGAGACCTACCCGGACCTGTACGCGGCTGCGGGCGTGCATTCAGGGTTGCCGTATGCGTCCGCGCACGATGTCATGTCGGCGCTCTCCGTGATGCGCGAGGGTGTCGCCGGCGAGGCGGCGTTCGTGCCTGCGGTCGGGGCTCGGGCCGTACCGGTGATCGTGTTCCATGGCGACAGCGACCCGATGGTTCACCCGTCCAACGGTATCGAGATCGTCGCCCGCGCCGGGAAGGCTCACGCTGCGCAGGCCGATGTGCCGATGCTTCGACCCGTCTCCTCGCGCGGCACATCGGGGGGCGGGCGCGAGTACACCCGCACGGTGCACGAGTGCAATGAAGGCCATGCACGGATCGAGGCGTGGACACTTCACGGTGCCGGGCATGCATGGTCGGGTGGCCATGCCAGCGGATCGCACACGGATGCATCGGGTCCGGACGCATCGGCCGAGATGGCGCGGTTCTTCCTGGCGCTGCCGGTGGATGCACCGGCTCCGGCGACGGCCTGATCGAGGCATTCGGCAGCGGTGCGGCGATGGCGCGAATGCTGCACAGTGCCCGAAGCGGCAGTGGCGAAAGGAGGCTGGCGCGCCCGGCGGGATTCGAACCCACGACCCCAGGCTTCGGAGGCCTGTACTCTATCCAGCTGAGCTACGGGCGCCAAGCTGCGTGAAGAATAGCCTGTTTCGGGAGGACGGTCCAACGGCGGTAGTCTGGCCGCCCAACACGGCCGGAATCGCGCTATCGTTCCGGCCGAGGAGACGAAACATGCGCGAAAAACTGGAATCGATGCAGGCGGCGGCGGCCCGGGTGAAGTCGGGCACGAGCCTCGCCATGAGCGCCAACCTGGAGCGCCCGCCGATGGCTTTCCTGCGCGAGCTGGTCCGGCGCAAGGTGCGCGACCTGCGCGTGATCGGCGTGGTCGGCGGCGACCTCAACATCGACTTCCTGGTGGGTGCCGGCGCAGTCTCGGTGGTCGACACCTGCAGCGTGACCATGGGCGAGTTCGCGCGCACTGGTCCGAATTTCGCGCGCCATGTGCTGGACGCCCGGGTGAGGGCCCTCGACAACACGTGAGGGGTGCTCTTCTCGCAGGCCCAGGCTGGGTCCATGGGGGTTCCATACGTTCCGGTGATCGGGCTGGTCGGTACCGACCTGCTTGCCCGCCGCGACGACATGGTGGTCGCGTCTGATCCGTTCGGTAGCGGCAAGAAAAGCGTGGTCGCGCGGGCGATGCGTCCCGATGTGGCGGTGTTCCATGCGCAGTGCGCCGACCGCAGCGGCAACGTGTCGTTCGGCTACCACGTCGAGTCGGTGATGCTGGCCGAAGCGTCCGCGCAGGTGGTGGTGACGGTCGAGGAGATCGTCGATCGCGTGACCGAGAAGACGGCCGACGGCGCCTTCCTGCCGTCGATCCTGGTCGATGCGGTGGTGCATGCGCCGTTCGGCGCGCATCCGGGCGGGCTCACCGGGCGCTATCCGATCGATCGTGATGCGATGCGCGCCTATGCGGCCGCCGCGCAGTCGGACGAGACCTTCGCTGCATGGCTCGATGAATACGTCTTCGGCGTCGACGACCAGGCCGACTACGTCGAGCGCTTCGTGCCGGATGCGATCCGCGGGAGCGGGCGATGAGCGTCGATCGTATCGACCCGCGCGGTAGCAACGACGACAAATCGATGAGCGCAGCGCGCAGTTACAACGACGACGAGTTGATGGCAGTGCTGCTGTCGCGCGAGGTGCGCGACGGCGAGATCTCCGCCTGCGGCGCGCTGTCGCAGCTACCGGCCACCGGCCTGCTGCTGGCGAAGCACACGCACGCGCAGGACGCCGAGCTGATCATCCTGAACACGGTGTTCCGGCCGTTCCACACCTCGCGGCAGTTCCACTTCCTCGCGCAGCGCGGTGAACTCGGGCTGTTCTTCGTCAGCGGCGTGCAGATCGACCGTCATGGCAACTACAACCTGCACCAGCTCGGGGAAGACCCGGACCATCCGACGATGCGCTTCCCGGGTGGCTATGGCGGCGGGATGATCTACTACTGCGCGCGGCGCACCGTGGTGTTCCGCACCGAGCACACCCGGCGCTCGCTGGTCGAGCACTGCGACTTCGTGTCGGCCGCAGGCGCCACGCCGCCGGATGTGCTGCGGCTCGGTGGCCCGAGCAAGGTGGTCACGCCGAAGGCGACGCTGGCTTTCGACCCCGCGGCCGGCGAACTGCGCCTGGAATCGGTACATCCGGGGCACACGATCGACGAGGTGCGCGAGAACACCGGCTTCGATCTCGGCGACACTTCGACGGTGCCGGCGACCGGTGCACCGACCGCGGAAGAGCTGCGCGTGCTGCGCACCGTGGTGCGGCCGCTGATGATCGAGACCGGCACCTATGCGCGCTGGGCGGAACGGGCGATCGCGGCGGGGTGATAGCATCGCCACCTGATCTCTCTGCCGGAGCGCATCGATGAGCGACAAAGTCTTCCGCGACCTCGACCAGAAGGCGCTCGACGACGCCTACGACCAGCAGGTCTGGGCGCCGAACTCGAAGCAGGTGAACGGCCGGCTGGCGGTGCTGAGCGAGCAGGTGCGCCAGCGCGTCGGCGCGCCGATGCGCGCGGCTTATGGGCCAACCGAGGTCGAGCAGCTCGACGTCTATCGCACGAAGGAGCCGAACGCGCCGGTGATGATCTACGTGCACGGCGGCGCGTGGAAGGGCCATGTCGCGCGCGACCATGCCTACCCGGGCGAGATGCTGGTGCGCGCCGGTGCGCACATGGTGGTACCCGATTTCGCACCTGTGCAGGATGTCGACGGCAGCCTGTTCCCGATGGTCGACCAGGTGCGGCGCGCGGTGAAATGGACCTGGGAGCATGCGAAGGACTTCGGCGGCAATCCCGACCGCATCTACGTCTGTGGCCGCTCGTCGGGCGCACACCTGTCGGGCTGCGCGATGATCACCGACTGGATGGGCGTGTTCGGCGTGCCGGCCGACATCGTCAAGGGCTACGTCCTGCAGAGCGGCATGTACGACCTGCGCGGCCCTCGGCTGTCCAAGCGCGGCGCCTACGTCAAGTTCACCGACGAGATGGAGCACCTGCTGTCGCCGATGCGCCACCTCGACCGCATCACGGTGCCGGTGTCGCTGCTGGTCGGCACCTTCGAGTCGCCCGAGTTCCAGCGCCAGTCGCGCGATTTCGCGCAGGCGCTGAAGGAAGCCGGCAAGCCGGTGACCTTCGAAGTGGTCGAGGGCTACAACCACTTCGAGATCGCCGAGACCGCGGCCAATCCGTTCGGCGCGGCTGGCCGCGCGATGCTGGCGATGCTGGGGCTGCAGCCGCGCTGAGGCGAGCGGGCGGGCCTCAGTCCGCCTTCGCGCCCGACTCCTTCAGCACCTTGGTGTAGGTCTGCAGGTCGCGCCGGATACGGTCGGAGAACTCCTTCGGGGCTTCATACAGCACCTCGACCGACTGCTGGGCGAGGGACGCGTTCGTTCCCTTGTCGCGCAGGGCCTGGCCAAGTGCATCGGTCAGGCGCTGTACCACCGCGTCTGGCGTCTTGCCGGGCGCGACGATACCGAGCCACAGGTTGAACTCGTAGCCGGGCAGCCCCGATTCCTCGATGGTCGGGATCTTCGGGAAGCGTGGCAGGCGGGTGCGCGTGGTCACCGCGAGCGGACGCAGGCGCCCCGCCTCGATCAGGGAATCGGCGACCAGCATCGTGGTGAATACCAGCGTGATTCGTCCCGCGGCGACGTCGGCAATCGAAGAGGCGCCCGAACGATAGGGGATGTGCGTGAACTCGACGCCGGTCTGGCGCGCGAAGGCCGCGCCGGCGATGTGGCCCGGCGTGCCGATGCCGCCGGATCCATACTCGACCAGGCCGGGACGCTTTTTCGCGGCGGCGATCAGTTCCTTCACCGAGTGGATCGGCGTCGACGGGTGGGTGACCATCACATAGGGCGATATGCCGATCAGCCCGACCGGGGTGAAGTCGGTGTTCGGGTCGTACGAGAGCTTGCGCATCGCCGGGTTGATCGAGAAGGTCGAGGTGGTCGCGACCGTCAGCGTGTAGCCATCCGGGTTCGCGCGCGCACCGACCTCGGTGCCGATCACCCCGCCGGCCCCCGGCCGGTTCTCGACCAGCACCGCCTGGCCGAGCAGTTCGCCCAGTTTCGGTGCAACTAGCCGGGCTACGCCATCGTTGCTGCCGCCGGCCTCGAACGGCGAGATCAGGCGTACCGGCTTCACCGGAAAGGCCTGTGCATGCAGGCTGCCGGCCACGCAGAGCGCGGTCGCGCACAGCAGAGCCCGCGCCGTGCAGCTGCAGCGGCCGCTGCGGCCGGGCGCTGAACGGCGGGCGGGCACGGGAATCGGATGGATCATTCTTGCAATCTCCTGGTGACGGAAACGGCTCGGCGCTGCAGCCGCGGCGCGGCACGGTCCGCTCTGGTGCACGTACCGTGGCTGATGGACAATCGAACAATGCCACGCAACGAAGCCCGGCGCACGAAAACGCCCGCCACCCCTTCCCGTGCCGCCACCAAGGACGGAGCCGCCCGCTCCGCCGGCCTGCGCCGCGGCCTCGAGATCCTGAGCCTGTTCTCCGAAGGCCGGCCGGAACTGGGCGTCAGCGAGGTCGCACGCGAACTGGGCATGCACAAGAGCCGGGTACACCGGGCGATCAAGACGCTCGAAGACATGTGCTACCTGCGGCGCGATCCACGCACGCGCCGCTACTGCCTCGGCTACAAGGCGTTCGAGATCGGCGCGCTGGCAGGGCGCCATTCGAACACCATGAGCTGGGCGCGCGTACCGTTGCGTGAACTCGCCGCGCGATTCAATGCCAGCGTGTCGCTGCGCCTGGTCGACGACACCGACCTGCTCATCGTCGACACGGTCGAGACCGACGACGATCCTGACCTGCATGTCCCCACCGGTGCGCGCATTCCGCTCAACTACGGTGCTGGAGGGCAGGTGCGTGCGGCCTTCCTGTCCGACGACGAGATCCGCGACCTCGTCGCGAAGCACGGCTTGCCGCGCTACACGCTCAAGTCGATCATCACTGAAGCGGATTTCCTGAAGGCCGTGCATGCGACGCGCGTGCGGGGCTATGCGATCAGCGAAGGCGAGACGGTACCCGGCTCGTTCAGTGTTGCTGCGCCCATCGTCGATCCGTCGGGCGCGCTGACGGCGGTGCTGGTCGGCTCGCGCCGCAGGCTCGGCCTCACCGCTCCCGGCATCCTGGCATTCGCGCGGGCCGCGGTTGAAGTGGCTGACCTCATCTCGGCCCGCGTTCCGTTGCAGTTTCGTGCGTCAGCGTCGGCACCGGCACCGGCACTGGCACCGGCGTCGGCGTCGGCGTCGGCGCACGCCGTGCCCGCCGGCGATCACTGAATCGCGGCGACTTCCTCGAGGCTCTTCATCAGCGAGGTGCGCAGGATGTACTCGCGCGCCAGCTTCGGATCGGTCGCATTATCGTGCAGCATGTCATGGTTGCGCTTGCGCAGTTCCGGATCACGCTCGTTGATCAGCTTCTTGTTGCGCTCGGTGATGGTCTTCACGTGGTTGACCGCGACGTGCTTGCGCTGGCGCGTGTAGCGGTCGAGCACCGACATGTCCATGCTGGCGTCGAGGATGCCGACCAGCTTCTCGCCCAGGTTGATCGAGTCGTGCACGCCGCTGTT
>CAMDXD010000102.1 GCA_945877995.1 Bordetella parapertussis | reverse complement strand
TCAGGATCAGGAAGATCCTGTCCCCGAGACGGTCGTCGCGCCGGATGGCTGCGGGTGTGGGTGCGCCCCGGTCAGTGCCAGCTTCACTCGAGGGCAATGTAGCCTCCATCACGACTCCAGGCTGCAAGACCCGAGGCCGGGACTGCGTCCGACTCCGGGGGCTCGTCTGATGTTACGTTATTTGAAGAACGGCTTGCCCGAGGGATCCTGCATCGTCGCCCAGAGGGCGCGGATCGACTTCACCACCGGCGCGGGCATCGGCACGTAATCGAGTTCGAGTGCCGTGCTGTTGCCGTTCGCGTACGCCCACTCGAAGAACCGGATCGCCGCCAGCGCGTTTTCCGGCGTCTCCTGCATCCGGTGCATCAGGATGAAGGTAGCGCCCGTGATCGGCCATGCATCCTTGCCATTCTGGTTGGTCAGGATCTGGTAGAACGTCTTCGACCAGTCCGCCCCCGCCGCGGCCGCTGCAAAGGTCAGGTCATCCGGTGCGACGAAGTTACCAGCCGCATTGCGCATCAGCGCATAGGGCAGCTTGTTCTGCTTGGCGTATGCGTACTCGACATAGCCGATCGAGTTGGGCAGGCGCTGCACGAATGCGGTGACGCCTTCGTTGCCCTTGCCGCCGGCTCCGGTGGGCCAGTTCACTGCCGTGCCTTCACCGACCTTCGACTGCCACTCGCTGCTGACCTTCGACAGGTAGTTGGTGAAGATGAACGTCGTGCCCGAGCCGTCGGCACGGCGCACCGGCGCGATGGCCGCATCCGGAAGCTTGATGGTCGGGTTGAGCTTGACGATGGCCGGATCGTTCCAGCGCGTGATCTTGCCCAGGAAGATATCAGCCAGCAATTCGCCGGTCAGGCGCAGTTCGCGCTCTTTCAGCCCCGGAATGTTGATGATCGGGACGACACCGCCGGTGACGGTAGGGAACTGGATCAGTCCGTCCTTGGCGAGTTCGGCGTCCGTGAGCGGCATGTCGGAGGCGCCGAACTGCACGGTCTTGCCGCGGATCTGGCGCAGGCCACCACCCGAACCGATCGACTGGTAGTTCATCCGCACGCCGGTCGCCTTGTTGTAGTCGGCGGCCCAGCGGGCGTAAAGCGGTGCCGGGAAAGTCGCACCTGCACCCGTGATTTCCTTGACCTGCGCGCTGGCGAGCGAGGTACCCCCGAGGGCGATCGCGCTCGCGAGGACGGTGAGGCAATGTCTTCTGTTCATGTCGACTCCTGGCTTAGGGATGTTCCTTTTGAGCCCGGAGTCTAGCCATCGCGCATGACAGGATTGTTACCGTGGGACGCAGGTCACGCCATTCCCTGATGCTGCAGGGCGGCAGGAATGCACAGTCAGCCAGCGCTTCCGATCGCCGCTGCGATCGACTCGGCGCAGCGGCGCGACAGAGATTCCTGGTCGGATTCCACCATCACCCGCACCACCGGTTCGGTTCCTGACGGCCGCAACAACACCCGGCCGCGCGTCCCCAGCGCAGCACCGGCATTGGCGACCGCCTGCGCGACGGCCGGGTTTTCCCGGAAGGCACGCGGGTCGGCCGTGCGCACGTTGATCAGCACCTGCGGGAACAGCACGAGTGACCCGGCTACCTGGGCCAGGCTGCGCCCGGAACGTTGCATCGCGACCAGCACCTGCAGCGCCGACACGATGCCGTCGCCGGTGGTGTGACGGTCGAGGCAGAGGATATGGCCGGAATTCTCGCCCCCGACCTGCCAGCCCCGCGCGCGCAGCTGTTCCAGCACGTAGCGGTCGCCGACCGCGGCACGCACGAACGGGATATCGCGCGCCGCCAGCGCATGCTCCAGCGCCAGGTTGGTCATCAGCGTACCAACCACGCCACCGCCCAGTGCGCCATGCTCGTGGCGATCGACCACGATCGCATGCAGCAGCTGGTCGCCGTCGTAGACCGTGCCGTCCTGGTCGCACATCAGCAGCCGGTCGCCATCGCCATCGAGCGCGATGCCGAGGTGGGCGCGGTGCGCCTTCACCGCTTCGCGCAGCGCGTCCGGGTGGGTCGCCCCGCAGCTGCGGTTGATGTTGAAGCCGTCGGGCTGGTTGCCGATCGGGATCACATCGGCGCCGAGCTCGTGGAACACCGGTCCGGCCACATGGTAGGTCGCACCATGGGCGCAGTCGACCACGATGCGCAGCCCGCGCAGGTCGCGCTCGGCCGGGAAGGTGCCCTTGCAGAATTCGATGTAGCGCCCGCCGGCATCGGAGACCCGCCGCGCGCGCCCCAGGCTGGCGGATTCGCGCGTGACCATCGGTTCGTCGAGCACCCGTTCGATCTCGAGTTCGACCTCATCCGGCAGCTTGTTGCCGTCGCCGGAGAAGAACTTGATGCCGTTGTCCTCGTACGGATTATGCGATGCGCTGATCACGATCCCGGCGGACAGCCGCAGCGCACGCGCGAGGTAGGCCACCGCGGGCGTCGGCATGGGACCACACAGGTATACATCGACGCCTGCGGCAGACAGCCCGGCCTGCAACGCGGATTCGAGCATGTAGCCGGACACGCGCGTGTCCTTGCCGATGACCACCGACGGCTGCGGCGCGGCCCGGGGCAGCGGGCCGCCGCCCTCGGCACTGCGTCCGGCGCCGGCCAGCACGCGGCCAGCCGCGTTGCCGAGCCGCATCACGAAATCGGGGGTGATCGGGTACTCGCCGACACGCCCGCGCACGCCGTCGGTGCCGAAATACTTGCGAGTCAAGGGATATGGATGGAGCCGTCAGGGTTGGACGCATCGAACGCGCGCCAGACCGCCAGTGCATCCCGGGTCTCGCGTACGTCATGAACCCGGATTATGTCAGCGCCGTGCAGGGCGCACCACAGGGCGCCGCCGACGCTGGCGGCCAGCCGTTCACCGGTGGCACGACCGGTGAGAGCCCCGAGCATCGACTTGCGGGACAGGCCGACCAGCACCGCGCAGCCGAGCTGGCCGAAGCGCGGCAGGGCGTGCAGCAGTGCCAGGTTGTGCTCGAGCGTCTTGCCGAACCCGATGCCGGGGTCCACCGCGATCCGTTCGCGTACGACGCCCGCGTGAACCAGCGCATCCACCCGGCCGGACAGGAAAGCGTACACCTCAGCCACGACGTCGTCGTAACGCGGCTCGCGCTGCATCGTCGCCGGCGTGCCCTGCATGTGCATCACGCATACGCCCGCCTCGCTCTCGGCCAGCGTCTCGAGGGCACCCGGCGTACGCAGCCCCTGGATGTCGTTGATGATCGACGCGCCGGCGGCGATCGCGGCACTCATCACCGCCGGCTTCACGGTATCGACCGAGACCGGCACGCCAGCGTCGACCAGCCCCTCGATCACCGGCAATACCCGTCGCATCTCGTCAGACACGCTGACCTCGGCCGCGCCGGGTCGGGTCGACTCACCGCCGACATCGAGGATGTCCGCTCCATCGCCCACCAGCGTCCCGCCGCATGCGAGCGCCGCCGCAGCGTCGAGGAACTGCCCGCCGTCGGAGAACGAATCGGGCGTGACATTGATCACGCCCATCAGGCGGGGTACGTCAAGCGACAGGCGGTACCGCCCGCAGCTCCAGTATCGGCGCACGAAACCGCCCCTGCGTGTGTGCTCAGGCCTCGGTCGCGGGCGTCGTCGAAGGCGAAGGCGCGCCCGGCGCCGAGGCACTGCCGCCGCCGGGCGAGGATGCCGGCGGCTGCGACGGCTTCGGCGGACGCGGCGGGCGGCCTTCCATGATGTCCTGGATCTGCTCGGCATCGATCGTCTCGAACTCGAGCAGTGCGTTGGCCATCGCATGCATCTTGTCGGTGTTCTCCTCGATCAGCCGGCGTGCCAGCGTGTACTGCTGATCGATGATGCGGCGGATCTCGGCGTCGACCTGCTGCATGGTCGCCTCGGACACGTTCTTGTGCGTCGTGATCGAGCGGCCAAGGAATACTTCGCCCTCGTTCTCGCCGTAGACCATGGTGCCGAGCTCCTTGCTCATGCCCCACTGGGTGACCATCTTGCGCGCCAGGTCGGTGGCCCGCTCGAAGTCGTTCGACGCCCCGGTGGTCATCTGGCCCATGAACACTTCCTCGGCGATGCGCCCGCCGAACAGCACCGCGATGTTCTGCAGGATCTGCTCGCGGTCCATGCTGTAGCGGTCTTCGACCGGCAACTGCATCGTCACGCCCAGCGCACGTCCGCGCGGAATGATCGTGACCTTGTGCACCGGATCGGTCTTGTCGAGCATGCGTGCGACCAGTGCATGGCCGGACTCGTGGTAGGCGGTGTTCTTGCGCTCGCGCTCGGGCATGACCATCGACCGGCGCTCGGCGCCCATCATGATCTTGTCCTTCGCCTTCTCGAAGTCGTCCATGTCGACCAGGCGCTTGTTCTTCCGCGCGGCGAACAGCGCCGCCTCGTTCACCAGGTTGGCAAGGTCGGCGCCCGAGAAGCCCGGGCAGCCGCGCGCCAGGATGTCCGGCCGCACATCGGGCGAGATCGGCACCTTGCGCATGTGCACCTGCAGGATCTGCTCGCGGCCACGGATGTCCGGCAGCGGGACCACGACCTGGCGGTCGAAGCGACCCGGGCGCAGCAGCGCCGGGTCGAGCACGTCCGGACGGTTGGTGGCAGCGATCACGATCACGCCGGCCGCACCCTCGAAGCCGTCCATCTCGACCAGCAGCTGGTTGAGGGTCTGCTCGCGCTCGTCATTTCCACCGCCCAGCCCGGCGCCACGCTGGCGGCCGACTGCGTCGATCTCATCGATGAACAGGATACACGGCGCATGTTTCTTCGCCTGCTCGAACATGTCGCGCACGCGCGCCGCGCCGACGCCGACGAACATCTCGACGAAATCGGACCCCGAGATCGAGAAAAACGGTACCTTGGCCTCGCCGGCGATGGCCTTGGCGAGCAGCGTCTTGCCGGTACCCGGGCTGCCGACCATCAGCACCCCGCGCGGGATACGGCCGCCGAGCTTCTGGAACTTCGACGGATCGCGCAGGAAATCGACCAGTTCGGACACTTCCTCCTTCGCTTCCTCGCAGCCGGCGACGTCGACAAAGGTAATCTGGTTGCTGTTCTCGTCATGCAGTTTCGCCCGGCTCTTGCCGAACGAGAACGCACCGCCGCGGCCGCCGCCCTGCATCTGGCGCATGAAGAATACCCAGACGCCGATCAGCAGCAGCATCGGGAACCAGGAGACGAAGATGTTCATCAGCAGCGAGGGTTCTTCTTCCGGCTTCGCCTCGATGATCACGCCGCTCTTCAGCAGGTCGCTGACCAGCCAGGGATCAGACGGCGAGTAGGTGACGAAGCGCTTGCCGTCGCCGCGCAGGCCCTTGATCACGCGGCCTTCGATGGTGACCTTGGCGACACGGCCCGCCTTCACCTCTTCGATGAACTGCGAGTACTCCAGCGTGTTGCTTTGAATCTGACGCGTGTTGAACTGCTGGAAAACGGTCATCAGCACGAGTGCAATGACCAGCCAGATCGCGACGTTTTTCACCAGGTTGTTCAAGCGCTGCTCCTGCTGGGGTCACGCGCGGGTGGTGACCCGCACGAAAGGAAACATTCTAAACCCGAAACCTGTCGGGTACCGCCCCGGCCCTGCCCCGACCAACGCGGCCGGTGCTGAGGTACTGCTTCTTGCATCCATATCGACGCAAACCGGCAGGAACTTGCGCGCCTGCAGCGGTTTACCCGCCGGCCGGCCGTTTCAGCTGACGGCCCAGCAGGAACTGCTCGCTGCTGCGGTCGCGCGAGGCCGCCGGCTTGCGGCTGGCGACCGTCCTGAAAGCGTCCATCATCTGCGCCCGGAAATCCGGGTAACCCGCGCCCTGGAACGTCTTCACCAGAAAGGCGCCCTCCGGGGCCAGCCGTGCGCGGGCGAAATCCAGCGCCAGTTCCGCCAGGTTCACCGCACGCGCCTGGTCCATCAGCGCGATACCCGAGATATTGGGGGCCATGTCGGAAAGTACAAGGTCGACCGGCCGACCGGCAAGCCGGGCATCGATCTGCGCCAGAACTGCATCGTCGGTGAAATCGCCCTGGATCATCTCCACGCCGGGCAGCGGCGCGATCTCGAGCAGGTCGACCGCGATCAGCCGCCCGCCCGGCTGGATGCGCTTCACGGCGTACTGGGCCCAGCTCCCGGGCGCCGCGCCAAGGTCGACCACGGTCGCGCCCGGCCGCAGGAGGCGGTCCTTGCCGTCGATCTCGGTCAGCTTGTAGACCGCCCGGGACCGAAACCCTTCCTTGCGCGACAGCAGCACGTAGGCATCGTTCTCGTGTTCCCTGAGCCAGGTATTGCTGCTGTTCGAGCGTTTCATCGCCATGCCGGTCCGTCACCGACCCCACGCGGGATGCGCTGGCCGGCCGTGCAGATTACACTTCGCGACCCTGCCGTGCCGGAGCACCGATGTCCGCAATAGAACTTACCCCCGCCGAACGCAAGGCGTTGAAGGCCGACGCCCATGACCTTTCGCCGGTCGCCGCGATCGGCAAGGCCGGCATCACGCCGGCCGTCCTGAAGGAAATCGACCTCTGCCTGCGCAGCCATGCATTGATCAAGGTGCGCGCCGGCTCCGACGAACGCGAGGAGCGCGCCGGCTGGCTGCACGCGCTCGCCGAGCAACTCGACTGCGCACCGGTGCAGTCGATCGGCCGCGTGCTCGTGCTGTGGCGGCCAAAGCCGGACGAACCGGCGGCCGGGCCGTCGCGTGCGCGCAAGCCGGCGGGACCAGCGCGCAAGCGTACCAAGCGCGCCTACCAGTCGCGCTGAGCCGGCAACACGGCAGGCTGCGGCACGGGCCGCTCCACCGGCCAGTCAGGGCCCGGCATCGGTGCGCCGGGTCAACGCAGGCCGGTACGCTGCAGCAGCACCATGGCGACTGCCAGAATGCACTGCACCAGGTAGAGCACGCTGGATACGCCGTGCCAGGTGCCGAAGCGCTCCCGGAACACGCTCTCGACGATCTCCTTCGCCAGTTGCTGCTCGCGCAGCCCGGCCAGGATCGGCTGCACGCCAAACTTTCCGACCAGCACCAGCGCCAGCATCAGCAGCACCACCCAGGTGAAGCCCTGGCGAAACGCCGAGCCGCCGAAGCGCGCGATACGGAACAGCAACAGCCAGGCCGCACAGCCGATGCCGATCCAGGCCACGCTGTTGAAAAGCACGCCGGCGAGGCGTCCGGCGAGCGCGCGGTCGTCCAGCACCGAGAACAGCGTCGGGGCGACCAGCAGTCCGACGGTCCACAGGGCCCCGGCCCAGGCCGCGACAGCGAGCCAGTGGAGTGCTTCGCCAAGCTGTTTCAATCGGACCGCTTCAGATGTACTTGACGTCGAGCACTTCGTACTCGCGTGCGCCGCCCGGCGCCAGGACCTCGGCGATGTCGCCGGCATACTTGCCGATCAGGGCGCGCGAGATCGGCGATGAAATGCTGATCTTGCTGTGCTTGATGTCGGCCTCGTCGTCGCCGACGATCTGGTAGGTCACCACGTCGCCGGAGGCAAGGTCTTCCAGTTCCACCGTGGCGCCGAACACGATCCGCCCCTCTGCATCGAGCAGCCGGGGGTCTATCACCTGGGCGTTGGACAGCTTGCCCTCGAGTTCCGCGATGCGGCCTTCGATGAAACCCTGGCGTTCCTTTGCCGCATCGTACTCGGCGTTCTCGGACAGGTCGCCATGCGCACGCGCCTCGCTGATCGCGGCGATCACTTCATGCCGCGCCACGGTCTTCAGGTGGTGAAGTTCGGCGCGCATCTTCTCCGCGCCGATAACGGTCACCGGAACAGTCGCCATCGGGACAGCCTCGATATGGTTGGGTGGAAACGTCAGGGACGATCAGGCAGCCAGCGAACGGTGCAGGCCCTGCAGGTCGTAAACCTTCATGCCGCGGATATCGCGCATGCCATAGGCCGCGGCCCGGGCCCCGGCGACCGTGGTGAAGTTGGCGATGCGGCTCTGCAGCCCCGCGGCCCGGATCGAGTAAGAATCCTGGATCGCGGCGCGCTTCTCCTCGACGGTGTTGATGATCATCGCGATCTCGCCGTTCTTGATCATGTCGACGCAGTGCGGCCTGCCCTCGGTCACCTTGTTCACCGTCGCGACCGGCAGCCCCGCCGACTCGAGCACTGCTGCGGTACCACGGGTGGCGATCAGCGAGAAGCCGAGTTCATGAAGCACGCGCGCGACATCGATCATCTTCGGCTTGTCGGCGTCTCGCACGCTGATGAACACCTTGCCGCTGCGCGGCAGGCGCTCGCCGGCAGCCATCTGCGCCTTCACGAAGGCTTCAGCGAAGCTTTCGCCAACGCCCATCACCTCGCCGGTCGATTTCATCTCCGGGCCGAGGATCGAGTCGGCGCCGAGGAACTTCGCGAACGGGAACACCGCCTCTTTCACCGAGAAGTAGTGCGGCACGACTTCCTTCGTCACGCCCTGCGTGGCGAGCGAGATACCGGCCATGCAGCGCGCGGCGATCTTCGCGAGCGGCAACCCGGTTGCCTTCGATACGAACGGCACCGTGCGCGACGCGCGCGGGTTCACCTCGAGCACGTAGATCTGGTCACCTTCGGGCGTCGACTGGATCGCGAACTGCACGTTCATCAGGCCGACCACCTTCAGGGCCTTGGCCATCGCGACGGTCTGGGCCCTCAGTTCGTCCTGCAGCGCTGGCGACAGGCTGTAGGGCGGCAACGAACAGGCGGAATCACCCGAATGCACCCCCGCCTGCTCGATGTGTTCCATCACGCCGCCGATCAGCACCACACTGCCGTCGCTGACCGCGTCGACGTCGACTTCGATCGCATCGTTCAGGAAGCGGTCGAGCAGCACGGGAGAATCATTCGATACCTTGACCGCTTCGCGCATGTACCGTTCGAGGTCTGCCTGCCGGTGCACGATCTCCATCGCGCGCCCCCCGAGCACGTAGCTCGGGCGCACCACCAGCGGATAGCCGATCTCCTCGGCCAGCGCGATCGCCTTGTGCGCGCTGCGCGCGGTGCGGTTCGGCGGCTGCCTGAGCTTGAGCTTGTGGATCAGTTTCTGGAAACGCTCCCGGTCCTCCGCGACGTCGATCGAATCGGGCGAGGTGCCGATGATCGGCACCCCGCAGCGCTCCAGGTCGCGCGCGAGCTTCAACGGCGTCTGGCCGCCGAACTGGACGATGACGCCTAACGGCTTCTCGATCGCGACGATCTCCAGCACGTCTTCCAGCGTCAGAGGTTCGAAATACAACCGGTCGGAGGTGTCGTAGTCGGTGGACACGGTCTCCGGGTTGCAGTTGACCATGATGGTCTCGAAGCCGTCTTCGCGCAGCGCGAGCGCCGCATGCACGCAGCAGTAGTCGAACTCGATGCCCTGCCCGATGCGGTTCGGCCCGCCGCCGAGCACCATGATCTTCCGGTTCGACGTCGGATGCGATTCACACTCCTCGTCGTAGGTGGAATACATGTAGGCGGTGGAGGTCGCGAACTCGGCTGCGCAAGTATCCACCCGCTTGTAAACCGGACGGATGCCGGATGCGTGCCGGCGTTCGCGCACCGCATCCTCGGTCGTTTTCGTCAGGTAGGCCAGCCGGCGGTCGGAGAAGCCCTTGCGCTTGAGCATCCGGAGTTCGACCGGGTCGAGGTCCTCGAGCGCACGCTTCTCGATCGACAACTCGAGGTCGACCAGTTCCTTGATCTGCGCCAGGAACCAGGGATCGATCCGGGTCAGTCGATGCACTTCTTCGAGCGACATACCGACGCCGAACGCATCGGCCACGAACCACAGCCGCTCGGGCCCGGGATACGTCAGTTCGTCCGCGATGGTCTCGGCATCGACCGTCTTCAGGTTGAAGCCGTCGACGCCGGTCTCGAGCCCGCGCAGTGCCTTCTGCAGCGACTCCTGGAAGGTGCGGCCCATGGCCATCACCTCTCCCACCGACTTCATCTGGGTGGTCAGGCGCGAATTGGCCTGCGGGAACTTCTCGAACGCGAACCTGGGCACCTTGGTGACCACGTAGTCGATCGACGGCTCGAACGAGGCCGGCGTCGCACCACCGGTGATCTCGTTGCGCAGTTCATCGAGCGTATAGCCGACCGCCAGCTTGGCGGCGACCTTGGCGATCGGGAAACCGGTGGCCTTGGAAGCCAGCGCCGAAGAGCGTGACACCCGCGGGTTCATCTCGATGATCACCATCCGACCGTCGGCCGGGTTGATCGCGAACTGCACGTTCGAGCCACCAGTCTCGACGCCGATCTCGCGCAGGCAGGCGATCGAGGCGTTGCGCAGGACCTGGTATTCCTTGTCGGTGAGCGTCTGCGCCGGTGCAACGGTGATCGAGTCGCCGGTATGGACGCCCATCGGGTCGAGGTTCTCGATCGAACAGACGATGATGCAGTTGTCGTTGCGGTCGCGCACGACCTCCATCTCGAATTCTTTCCAGCCGATCACCGACTCCTCGACCAGTACCTCCTTGGTCGGCGAGGCCTCGAGGCCCCGCTCGATGATCGCAACGAACTCCTCGCGGTTGTAGGCGATGCCACCGCCGGTGCCGCCGAGGGTGAAAGAGGGCCGGATGATCGTCGGGTAGCCGACGACCGCCTGGACCTGCAACGCCTCTTCCATGCTGTGGGCGAGTGCCGAACGGGGGCTCGCCAGACCGATCTTCGCCATCGCGCGCTTGAACTTCTCGCGGTCTTCCGCCTTGTCGATCGCCTCGCGCGAGGCGCCGATCATCTCGACACCATGCTTCTCGAGCACGCCATGCTTCGCGAGGTCGAGCGCGCAGTTGAGCGCGGTCTGGCCGCCCATCGTCGGCAGCAGTGCGTCAGGCTTCTCGATCTCGATCACGCGTTCGACCATCTGCCAGGTGATCGGCTCGATGTAGGTCGCGTCGGCCAGCCCCGGGTCGGTCATGATGGTCGCCGGGTTGGAGTT
>CAMDXD010000101.1 GCA_945877995.1 Bordetella parapertussis | reverse complement strand
CCGATTGATCCTGCAGAGGCATTCGAATGGCACGCGTACCGCTGATCCAGGAAGACGACGCCGCGCTTGCGCCGCTGATCGCCCACCTCAAGGCCGAGCGCGGTGGCCGGCTGATCAACCTCTACAAGGTTCTGCTCAACAGCCCGCCGGTAGCCGGCGCCTGGCTAGATTTCAATACCGCGGTGCGTTATCGCACCGAAGTGCCCGCGGCGTTCAACGAGCTGGCGATCCTGCGCGTGTCAGTGCTCAACGGGGCCGACTATCAGTTCAAGGTGCACGGCCCGACGCACGCCCTGAAGGCAGGACTCACCGAGGCACAGGTGGACGCGATCGCCGACTGGAGCGGCAGCAGCCTGTTTTCCGACGCACAGCGTGCCGTGCTCGCATGGGCAGACGGCATCACGCGCGACATCGAGCCGTCGAACGCCGCCTGCGAGGCGATGCGCCGGCATTTCGATGACCGGCAACTGGTGGAACTCACCGTCCTGATCAGCGCCTACAACATGCACACACGCGTGGCGCGTGCGCTGCGCATCGATGTCGAAGGCAGCCCGGGGACCTGATCCCCGGAACGTGGTCCTGCTGCCGCTCCCGCGCCAAGCCCCCTCAACCTCCTCCGCCGGACACACGCCCCATGCTCTACATCATCTACCAGGAAGACGGCCCGGACAGCCTTGCGATCCGCGCCCGCGTGAAGGAACAGCATTTCGCCTATCTCGAGCAGCACGAGGACAAGCTGGTGCTCGGCGGCGCGACGCTGGCCGAAGATGGTGCGACGCGCCTGGGCAGCGTGCTGATCCTCAACGTGCCCTCGCTCGCCGACGCTGAAGCGTTCTCGTCGAACGAGCCGTTTCGCAAGGCCGGCCTGTTCAAGAGCGTGAAGATCACCCGCATGCGCCGAGGCCAGTGGAACCCGGGCAATGCGCCGTCCAGCGCCGAGGGCAACTGAACCGATGGCCATGCATGTGGTGGTAGTGGAAGACGATCCGTTCCCCCGCCTGCTGCAGGTGATCCTCGACCCGGCCTGCGAGCCGGTGCGTGTCGAGGCATTCAGGCATTTCCTGTCGCTCGACCTCGCCGACTTCGATGGCTGGCTGGCCCGTGCGCCGAAGCTGCAGGCGGTGCAGAAGTACGGCAAGGTCCTGCGCAACATCGATACGGCGGCGTGCGCCGGCGCGCGAACATCGCCTGTGCCGAACACACGATGATGCTGATGCTGATGCTGATGCTGATGCTGGCGCTGGCGAAGCGCCTGCCCGAGGTGATGGGCCGGATCAGCCTGCGCCAGTTGCGCGAAGCCGGATTCGAGCCGCGGACCTACGATCGCCGGCACACCACGAACTCGAACTGGGCGATTTCATGAACCTGCTTGCAGGACTCGGAAAGGTGGTTTCGAAATGATCCGTCGGTATCTCTGTGGCGCCATCACGGCACGGCACATGGCCGTCCTCCTTGCCACGTCGGCACTGCCGCTCGTGGCCCTGGCGCAACCCGCGGGCGCGTGGCCGGTGAAGCCGCTGCGCGTGGTGGTGCCGTTCCCGCCCGGCAGCGCCGCCGATGCGGCCACGCGCGTGATCACCGTGCGCCTGTCGGATCAGTTCGGGCAGCAGATGGTGATCGACAACCGGTCGGGCGCCAGCGGCAACATCGGCGCGGACATCGTCGCGCGCGCGGCACCCGATGGCTACACCACGCTGGTCGGCACGACCAGCACGCATGCGGTCGCCGTCAGCCTGAACGAGAAACTGTCCTACGATCCGGTCAAGGACTTCGCACCGGTGACGTTGTTCGGCAGCTCGCCCTATATCGTGCTGGTGCACCCGTCGGTGCCGGTCGCCTCGATGAAGGAGCTGGTCGCCCATGCGAAGGCGCGGCCGGGCCAGGTGAACTATGCGTCGGCGGGCAACGCGAGCCTGGCGCACCTGGGCACCGAGCTGTTCGCCTCGATGGCCGGCGTGAAGATGAACCATGTGCCCTACAAGAGTTCGGCGCTGTCGGTGCTCGACCTGGTGGCTGGGCGTATCGAACTGCTGTTCGGCACGCCCGCGCCCGTGCTGCCCCACCTGCGTGCCGGCAAGCTGCGCGCGCTGGCGGCCACGTCCGCGAAACGGGCCTCGTTCATCCCGGAATTGCCCACGGTCGCCGAGGCAGGATTTCCTGGCTATGAGCTGAACCTCTGGTTCGGCCTGTTCGCGCCAGCCGCGACGCCGAAGGCAATCGTCGACCGCCTCAATGCCGGCACGCTCAAGGTGCTGGGCATGCCCGAAACCCGGGAGGCGCTGGCGCTGCAGGGCCTGGAACCGGCACCGACCACCCCTGCCGAATTCTCGAAGATGCTGCGTGCCGAGATCGAACGCTGGAGCAAGGCCTCTGCGCTGGTGTACCGCAGGCCCTGAGCACCAGGTGCCGGCAGGAAGGACCTGCCGGCCCGTCCGTGGTAGCCAGCGCCGGTCAGTCCCCGCCCAGCTTCGTCTCGCGCACTACCTTCGTCCACTTCGCGACTTCCTGCTTGACCATCGCCGCGAACTCGGCCGGCGTAGCCGGCGCGATGTCGATGCCCTGGTCCACCAGGCGCTGGCGCAGTACCTGGCCAGTGCCCAGCATGCGATTCACCTCGGTGTTGATGCGCGTGATGATCTCGGCCGGCACCTTCGCCTGGGTACACAGGCCGTACCAGCCAGTGACGTCGAAGCCTTCGATGCCCTGCTCGGCAAAGGTCGGGATCTCGGGCATCTGCGCGCTGCGCATTCCCGAGGTGACGCCGAGCGCTCGCAGGCGGCCGGTACGGATCGCCGACATCGGTGCGCCGGCGAAGTTTCCCACTGACGCTTCGAGGTTGCCCGACAGCACGTCGGCCAGCGCGGCCGACGCACCCTTGTACGGGACATGCACGATGTCGATGCCAGCGATCGACTTCATCAGCTCGATCGACATGTGCGGCGACGCGCCCACGCCCGACGAGCCGAAGCTGAGCTTGCCCGGATGCTTCTTCGCGTAGGCGATGAAGTCGCGCAGGGACTTCATCGGCACCGACGGATGCACCATCAGCACGTTCGGCACGCCACCGAACCGGGCCGGGAAGGAGAAGTCAGCGATCGGATCATAGGTGAGCTTCGATCCGAAGCGCGCAGGCGTGACGCCATGTGATCCGATGTTGCACAACACCAGCGTATAGCCATCGGGGGCTGCACGCGCGGTGAACTCGGTGGCGATGTTCCCCGCCGCGCCGGGCCGGTTCTCGACGATCACCTGGCTGCCCCAGGCTTCGGTCATCGACTGCGCCGCGATGCGCGCGGTGGTGTCCACGCCTCCCCCGGGCGTGTAGCCGACCATGATGCGTACCGGCTTCACCGGGTAGGCCTGGGCGAATGCCGCCCCGGGCAGCGTGGCGGGCAGCAGCGCGCAACCGATCCAGACAAGCCGTCGATCCATATATTGCTCCTCCTGTTTCCGGATCCGCGCCTCGCCGGTCTGATGCCGGACTGTGATGGACGGACCTCGGGGTAGAACGCCTCGCGACCAGTGTAAACCGATACGTGGAAAGCTTGACGGGAACGACGGCCATGCACGCCCGCGCAGGCCGCCGCGAAACGCTCAGGCCATCGCTTCGACGATCCGGATCTCCCGATCGACGCCGCCCTTGAGTTCCTTCAATGCGGCCTGGTAACCCGGGCCGTCATGGGCAGCGATCGCCTGCTCGACACTGTCGAACTCGATCATCACCACGCGCTGGTCCATGCCCATCTCGAACACCTTGGCCGGGTTGCCGCGCACGACGAAGCGGCCACCGGCAGCCATGATCGCCGGCGGCGCCAGCTTTGCATATGCCGCGAAGGCTTCCGGGTTGGTGATCTGGCGGTAGAACGCGATCCAGTAGGCCTTGGCCATGTCGTTGCTCCGTGGTCGGGGTGGAAGAGTGGAAGAGCGGAAGAGTGGAAGAGTGGAGGTGCGAGGAACTGCAGGCACCTCAGCGCGCCGTGGCGCCCAGTTCGGACAGTGCATCCATCAGCACGTCGAGGTCGGCTTCCTCGTTGTAGAAGGACACCGAAGCGCGCAGCTTGTCGTCCTTCACGTTGACCACGATGTGCCGGTCGCGCAACTGCTTCTGCAGCGCGAGCGCGTCGGGCACGACGAGGTTCACGATATGGCAGCGGCTGTTCCAGTCGCGCGACGTCTGGGTACGGATGCCCGCGCGCTCGATGCGCTCGAGCAACGACTCGGTGAGGTCGTGCACCCGCCCCTCGATGGCCGGCAATCCGATCGACAGCAGCCATTCCGCGCAACGGCGCAGCACCCACAGGCCCAGGAAGTTCGGATTGCCCGACTCGAAGCGGTGCTGCTCGACGACATAGTCGAACTGTCCGATGTCGGCGCCCTTCGTGATCTGCGGTGAGCGGACGAACTCGGTACGCACTTCGTTGACCAGGTCGTCGCGGCACCAGACCACGCCGGTACCGGTCAGCCCCTGCAGCGCCTTGTGCGCGCCGATCGCAACGAAGTCGGCACCGAGGGAATCGACCCGGCGCGCGAGCATGCCGGCGCCCTGCACGCCGTCGAGCACCAGCCGGATGTCGCGCTTGCGGCATTCCTCGGCGAGTGCATCGACGTCGATGCGCCAGCCATTGGCATAGGTGATATATGCCGTGGAGATCAGCCGGGTACGCGCATCGATCTTCTCGAGGTAGGCCTCGATCGGCAGGCGCCCGTCGCGGCTCTCGACCTTGCGTATCTCGACCCCCTTGGCTTCGTAGTGCTTCCAAACCCAGAGGTTGACCACGTGTTCCATGTCGGTCAGCAGGATGTTGTCGCCCGGTCGCAGTTCGAACGCGTGCGCCGCGATCGCCAGGCCCTCGGCGGTGTTCTTGGTGAACGCCAGCGATGTCGGGGTGCAACCGAGCAGTTGCGCCAGCAGCGTACGGGTGCGCCCCACGTTCGCGCTGTTCCAGGCCTCGGCACCGGCCTCTTCGTAGATGTCGCGGGTGAACTCCTGCATCGCACGTTCCGCGCACCGCGCGAGTGGCGTCTTGCGTGCCGCATCGAGGTAGGTCCAGCGTTCGAGCGTCGGGAATTCGCGGCGCAGCGCGGCCCAGTCGGGCGCCAGGGGTTGGGCAGGTGCGTTCAAGCGGTGGTCTCCCATAACGATGCCCGATGATGCCATGGATGCCTGCCCTGGATGCACGCCCGGGAGTCAGACCCGAGTCAGATCCGGGACGCAGACCCTCAGCCGCGCCCGTGCCGCGTCCAGTGCGCGCCGAAGATCTCCTCCAGCGACGGCTCGCGCGGCGCGATCGCGCGCACCACGCGCGTCGTGTTCATGAAGTGCCGATAGTTCAGGTTCTCCGAGAAGCTGTTGCGCCCCCAGGTACCGCAGCCCATCGTCAGCGAGAACGGCAACCCGTTGTCGAAGCTGCCGCCATTGGCGATGGCATGGGCCTGGTTGACGATCACCCGGCACACCGTCATCTCGCGGCCGAGGCGGTCGACATGGGCATCGTCCCTCGAATGGATGCCGCAGGAGTGCCCGTTGCCCATGTATGCGTAGATGTCGCGCAGGATCGAGAATGCATGGTCGAAGTCCGACGCGCGGTAGACCGTGACCACCGGCGACAGCTTCTCGCCCGAGAACGGATGCGCCGGACCGGTGCCGGTCTCCTCGACCATCAGGCAGCGCGCCTTCGACAGCGCCGGGCGCGACAGCCCCGCCACTGCACACACCTTCGGCACCGCCTGCGCGGTCACCGCCGAGGACAGATGCTCGCCGTCCGGGAACATCGTGCGCCCGAGCGTGGCCTTCTCGTCGGCCGACAGCATCACGGCACCTTCAGTCACCAGGGCTGCCACCATCGCATCGTAGACCGCGTCAACGATGATCACGCTGTTCTCCGACGAGCAGCTGGTCGCGTTGTCGAAGGTCTTCGAACGCATGATCTTCGCAGCCGCATCGGCGAGGTCGGCCGATGCATCGACGATCACCGCGACGTTGCCTGCACCGACGCCCAGCGCCGGCGTGCCGCTGGAATAACCGGCGCGCACATTGGCCTGCGATCCGGTCACCACCACCAGGTCGCACTGGCGCATCAGTTCGCGCGACAGCGCCTTCGTCACCGGCTGCGGCAGCATCTGTACCAGATCGCGCGGCGCGCCCACGCTGTCGAGCGCAGCGTGCATGTACTCGAGCAGCAGGCGCGCGGTCGACATGCCCTTGGGCGACGGCGACAGGACGATCGCGTTGCCGCACTTGAGGGCGTTGATGATGTTGTTGGCCGGGGTCGCGCCGGGGTTGGTCGAGGGCACCACCGCACACACCACGCCGACTGGACGCGCGATCTCGGTCAGGCCCAGATCGGGGATCTCGGCCAGCACCCCGGTCGACACCGCGCCCTTCAGGTCGCGCAGAAGCCCGAGGGTCTTGCGGTGGTTCTTCGTGACCTTGTCCTCGACATTGCCCAGCCCGGTGTCGTGCACCGACAGCTCGGCCAGCGCACGGTTGCGCGTGGGCTCCATGATCGCCCAGCCGCAGGCGACCACCATGGCATCGAGCTGCGCCTGGCCATAACCTGCGGCCACGGCCTGTGCGGCGCGCGCGCGCGCCACCAGCGCGGCGACCGCCTCCGCGGCTGCGGCGTCGGCTCCAGCAGCGCGCGCCTGCCGGTCATCCATCGTCGACCCCATCGCAGGTCCTCCTCGAAAGTGAAAACGCTCCGCGGACTCGCGTCCGCGGAGCGCCTGTTGCGTGAGCAGCCGGCTCAGCGCTTGGCGGCGGTCGACTTGTACTTCGCGAGATGGCGCACCGGATGCTGGAGCGCATCGCGGCGGAACGGATCGCCCAGCTCGCGCGTGACCATCATCTCGAGGATGGTGGTCTTGCCCTCGCGCTGCGCACGGCACGCAGCCTCGAGCGCTGCACCGACCTGGTCGAGCTTCTCGATGCGATGCCCTTCGGCACCCATCGACTTCGCGATGCCCGCGAAGCTCGGGTTGGTCAGGTTGGAGCCGACGAAGCGGAAGTCGTAGTAATCGACCTGGTTCTTCTTCTCCGCGCCCCACTGCTCGTTGTTGAACACCACCGCGGTGACCGGGATCTGTTCGCGCACCGCGGTGAGGATCTCGCCGAAGCTCATCGCCCACGCGCCGTCGCCGACGTAGGCCACGCCGGGACGATCCGGTGCAGCGACCTTGCAGCCGATCATCGTCGGGAATGCATAGCCGCAGTTGCCGAAGCTCATCGCGGCGAACATGCTGCGCGGCCGCTCGAAGCGCAGGTAGGAGTTGGACACCGAGCAGATGTTGCCGATGTCGGTGGACACCATCGCATCCTTAGGCATCGCGCGCTCTAGCTCGCGCAGCATCTGCCGCGGGTGCATGCGATCGGAACCCTTCATCACCTCGAGGCTCCAGTCGTCCTTCTCGTGGTGCCAGTCAGTGAGTTCTTTCTCCCAGGCCGTCTTCTCGTCGGCGACGATGCGCGCGCGGTCGGCCTTGTTGCCGTCGCAGGCCAGGGTGCGCGAGGCGATGCGCTCGAGCAGCGCCACTGCAGCCTCGCCCGCGTCGCCGCAGATGCCCACGCCGATGCGCTTGACCAGGCCGATCATCTTCGCGTCGGCATCGATCTGGATGATCTTTGCGTCCTTCGGCCAGTAGTCCATGCCGTACTGGGGCAGCGTGCCGAACGGCCCGAGGCGGGTGCCAAGCGCCAGCACCACGTCGGCCTTGCTGATCAGCTTCATCGCCGCCTTCGCGCCCTGGTAGCCGAGCGGGCCGACCCACAGCGGATGGCTCGCCGGGAAGCTGTCGTTGTGCAGGTAGCTGCAGGCGACCGGCGCCCCCAGGCGCTCGGCCAGCGCCTTGCACGCATCCACGCCATTGCCCATGATCACGCCGCCACCGGACAGGATGACCGGGAATTTCGCGCTGGCCAGCAGGTCGGCTGCTTCATCGAGGCTCTTGCGCCCGCCCGGGCCGCGCTCGACGACGATCGGCGGATTGATCTCGCACTCGATGTCGCCGTAGAAGTAGTCGCGCGGGATGTTGAGCTGGGTCGGCCCCATCTCGAGCATCGCGCGGTCGAACGCACGCGCGGTGTGTTCGGCCATGCGCTTCGGGTTGTTCACGTGCGACTGGAACTTGGTGATCTTCGAGAAGATCGGCAGCTGCTCGGTCTCCTGGAAGCCGCCGAGGCCCTGCCCCATCGAGCCGGTCTCCGGGGTCACCACCACCACCGGCGAATGCGCCCAGTAGGCAGCCGCGACGGCGGTGACGAAGTTGGTGATGCCGGGGCCATTCTGCGCGATGCACACGCCGTGCTGGCCGGACACGCGCGCATAGCCATCGGCCATGTGGGCGGCGCCCTGTTCGTGCACGGTCGGGATGAAGCGGATGCCGGCGCTCGGGAACAGGTCGAGCGCGTCCATGAACGCCGAGCCGACGATACCGAACACGTTGGTCACGCCGTTGACGGCCATCGTCTCGACGAAGGCTTCGCTCGGGGTCATCTTCTGCTTGATGCCGGTGACGACGGGCTGGGCCGACAGGGTCGGCTCTACGGGCTTGTTCATGGCTCCTCCTTGATATGCGACGGTTCCGATCGCGCAACGATAGTGCGCAAGCCCCCGCACGTCAATCGGAAAACAGGACTTGACGTCCCGTTTTCCGAGACCTAAGCTGATTGCATGAATATCAAAGACCCGCCTGCGGCCTCTGCGACGTCCCCCGCACGGGCGCATGCAAACGCGGTCGACGCCGATTCGCCGACGCTGCGGGCCTTCGCGGTCGTCGAAGCTGTCGGGCGGTCCGGGCGGCCGATGCTGCTGATGGACGTGGTGGCTGCAGTCAGCCTGCCGAAGGCTACGGTGCACCGGATACTCACCCAGCTGGTCGAGGGCGGACTCCTGCGCCGGCTACCCGGGGCGGGCTATGGCGTCGGCGCGCGCCTGTCCAGGCTCGGGCGCGACCTGATCACCACTGATGCCGGCCGCCCGGCGCGGCGCGCAATCCTCCAGCGCCTCGTCGACACGCTCGGCGAGACCTGCAACTTCACGATGCTCGACGGCGCCGAGATCATCTACCTCGACCGGGTCGAGACCGCGTCACCCCTGCGGGTGAACCTGCAACCCGGTTCGCGCGTGCCTGCGCACTGCTCGGCCAGCGGCAAGCTGCTGCTCGCCCACATGGCGCCGGCGCAGTACACCCGGCTCGCCGGCCAGTTGCTGCTGACGCGTTTCACGGCGCGCACGATCACCGATCAGGCAGCGCTGGCGGCGGAGCTGGCGCGCATCCGCGACTGTGGCTACAGCGTGGATGACGAGGAATACCTCGAAGGGCTGGTCTGCGTCGCGGTGCCGGTCGCCGACGAGCAGCAGCGGGTCTGGGCGACGGTCGCGGTGCATGGCCCGGCCGCGCGCATGCCGATCGCGGCCGCACTCGCGCGGCTTCCCGAACTCAAGGCCGCAGCGGCAGCGCTCGGCGAGACCTACCGGAGCGGTACCGCTCCCTGACCGGCGAAAGGAGTTTCCACCCGAGAACGCAGCAACGCAGGCCACGTGAAGGCAATGCAGTTCAGGCAAGTCGGAAGCATCGGAAGCACCTTCGAGCGGGCCACAGCGTCGGCCGAAGGCTGAACGGCCAGCCCGGGCCAACCCGGGCTGGCCATGCAATCCAACCGAGGAGGATGCAATGCCCTACCCGCTCCGTCAGCCGGCCAGCGCCGGTCGTGCTCGTACAACCTCGACGCTTGCCCTCGCGGCGGCCGCGGTGATCGCCACCGCCATGCCGGCGCTGCCTTCACCGGCGCATGCCCAGGTCTATCCGTTGAAGCCGATCCGCATGATCGTGAACTTCCCGCCCGGCGGCGGCACCGATGTCACCGCGCGGCTGATCCAGCCCTGGCTCACCAAGGAGCTGGGCCAGCAGATCGTGATCGACAACCGGGGCGGTGCCGCAGGCGCGGTCGGAGCCGAGATCGCCGCGCGTGCGGCACCCGACGGCTACAACCTGCTCTGGACGCTGTCCTCGCACACGATCAATCCGTCGCTTTATGGGAAGCTCTCATTCGACACCGAGCGCGACTTCGTGGCGATCACGCTCGGGGCAAACGCGCCGCAGATCGTCGTATCCAGCATGACGCTGCCGGTCAAGGACATCAAGGAACTGATTGCCTATGCGAAGGCCAACCCCAGCAAGCTGTCCTATGCATCGCCCGGCGTCGGTTCGCCCGGCCACCTCGCCGGCGAGCTGTTCAAGCAACGCGCCGGCATCAACATGCTGCATGTGCCGTACAAGGGAGCCGGACCGGCGATCCCGGATGTGATCTCGGGCAACGTACAGCTGATGTTCGCCACCATGTCCTCTTCGATGTCGCACGTGCGGGCGGGCAAGATGCGCGCGCTCGGCGTGACCAGCCTGAAGCGTTCGGCCGGCGGCCCGGATATCCCGGCCATCGCGGAAGGCCTGGTCGGGTTCGAGATGCCGTCATGGTTCGGGCTGCTGGCACCGGCCAGCACGCCACGGCCGATCATCGACCGGCTGCACCAGGCCATGGTGCGGGTTCTCGCGATACCAGAGCTGCGCGAACAACTGGTCGCGCAGGGCGCCGACCCGGTGGCCAACACCCCGGAACAGTTCGGCGAGCAGATACGCGAGGAGTTGAAGCTTTGGGCACAGTTCATCAAGCAGACTGGCATCAAGCCGGAATGACCGAAGGGGCGCGCACCATCCGGCGCCTCGTCGACCGCTGGGCCGACGAGACGCCGCAGGCCCCCTGGCTGATCGCACCCGAGACCGGTGCGGTGATGACCTACGCGAAGCTGCAGGAACACTGCCGCGAACTCGCGCGCGTGCTGCTGATGAACGGGCTGTCGCCGGGCGACACCGTATCGCTGATGATGCACAACGGCTACCAGACCGCACGGCTGCTG
>CAMDXD010000100.1 GCA_945877995.1 Bordetella parapertussis | reverse complement strand
GAGGACGCTGGCGATCAGGCTGGTGGTGGTGGTCTTGCCGTGGGTGCCGGCGATCGCAATGCCCTGCTTCAGTCGCATCAGTTCGGCGAGCATCAGCGCACGGGGAACAATCGGGGTGCGCGCGGCGCGTGCCGCGACCAGCTCCGGATTGTCTTCCTTCACTGCGGTAGACACGACCAGCGCATCTGCACCGGCCGCATTGCCGGCGGTATGGCCGATGTCGACACGGATGCCGACTGCCTGCAGGCGGCGCGTGGTCGCGCTCTCGGAGAGGTCAGAGCCGCTGACCGAATAGCCGAGGTTGGCCAGCACTTCGGCGATGCCGGACATGCCGCTGCCGCCGATGCCGACGAAGTGCACATGACGCACCTTATGCCGCATCGGCCACCTCCATGCAGACCTGCGCCACGCGGCGTGCCGCCCCGGGCTTCGCCACCGAAAGGGCGCGCTCCGCCATCGCGAGCAGCGCCGCTCGATCGATGGAGACGAGCTGCTGCGCCAGCCGCTCGGGCGTGAGTTCAGTCTGCGGGATCAGCCAGGCCGCGCCACGCTCGACCAGGAACCGGGCATTCACCGTCTGGTGGTCGTCGACCGCGTACGGGAACGGGACCAGTACCGACGCGAGCCCGACACACGCGAGTTCCGCGATGGTGGTGGCACCGGCGCGGGCGATCACCAGGTCGGCTTCTGCGTAGCGCTGCGCCATGTCGTCGATGAAGGGCAGCAGCGTGGCCTCCACCCCGGCCCTGGCATAGTTCGCCTGCAGCGCTTCGAGATGGTCGCGGCCCGATTGGTGCACGACGACCGGCCGCCGCTTGGCCGGCAGCTTCGCCAGGGCCTCGGGCACGCAGGCGTTCAGGGCCTGGGCACCCAGGCTGCCGCCAATGACCAGAAGCCGCAGCGGACCGCTGCGGTCGGCGAAGCGCTCGCGCGGCGCGGCGATCACGGCAATCGCCTCGCGCACGGGATTGCCGGTCCACTCGGACGAGACGCCCTTGCCCAGGGCGTCCGGAAATGCGCACAGCACACGGTCCGCGATGCGCGCGAGCACGCGGTTGGCGAGGCCAGGCACCGAGTTCTGTTCATGGATCACGAGCGGCCGGCGCAGCAGCGAAGCCATCATGCCGCCGGGGAACGCGATGTAGCCACCCATGCCGAGCACGACGTCCGGGCGGCGGCGAAAGATCACCCGCGCACACTGCCAGAACGCCAGGCTCAGGTCGAAAGGCAATCGCGCCAGACGCAGCAGGCCCTTGCCGCGCACGCCCCCGAAGCTTACTGGCTCGATCTCGAAACCGTATTGCGGAACGATGGACGACTCCATCCCGCGTGGCGAGCCAAGCCACACCACGTTCCAGCCTGTCGCGCGCAGGCATTGCGCGACCGCCAGTGCCGGGAAGATGTGGCCGCCGGTGCCGCCGGCCATCACCATGAGCGTGCGGGGGCCCCTAGCCGGGTGGCTCATGCTGGCAGCCCCTTCATCAGCATTCGGTTCTCGTAGTCGACGCGCAGGAGCAGGGCGAGGGCGAGGCAGTTGGCGAGTACGGCACTGCCGCCAAAGGAAAGCATCGGCAGCGTCAGGCCCTTGGTGGGCAGCACGCCCATGTTCACGCCCATGTTGATCACCGCCTGCGCGGAGATCCACAGGCCGACGCCCTGCGCGACCAGCGCCTGGAAGCTGCGCTCGAGCCGCGCGGCCTGCGCGCCGATCGCAAACGATCGCCAGGCGATCCATGCGAACAGCGCGATCACGCCAGCGACGCCGACGAAACCCAGTTCCTCGGCGATCACCGCGAGCACGAAATCGGTATGGGCTTCGGGCAGGTAGAACAGTTTCTCGACGCTGGCACCCAGGCCGACGCCGAGCCATTCGCCGCGCCCGAACGCGATCAACGCATGCGACAACTGGTAGCCCTTGCCGAACGGATCAGCCCACGGATCCATGAATCCGATGATTCGCTGCAACCGGTACGGGGAGGTCACGATCAGCGTGACGAAGCCGGCGGCGAGGAGCACCAGCAGCCCCGCGAACAGGCGCCAGTTCATCCCGCCCAGGAACAGGATGCCCATCGCGATCAGGGTGATCACCGCGAATGCGCCGAAGTCGGGCTGGCGCAGCAACAACGCCCCGGTGAACAGCATCACCGCCAGCATCGGCAGGAAGCCCTTCTTCAGGCTGTCGACATAGGCGGCCTTGCGCACCGTGTAGTCGGCCGCGTACACCACTGCGAACAGCTTCACCAGTTCGGAAGGCTGCAGGTTGAGCACGAACAGCGGCAGCCAGCGCCGCGCGCCGTTGATCTCGCGGCTCACGCCAGGCACCAGAAGCAGCACCAGAAGCAGCACGCCGAAACCGAACAGCCATGGCGCGAAGCGCTGCCAGATCGCCGTCGGCACCTGGAACGCGACCGCGGCGGCGACCAGGCCGATGCCGACGAAAATGGACTGCCGGACGAGGTAGAAATGCGCGCGGTTGCCGGTGAAACGCTCGGCTTCGGCAATCGCGATCGAGGCCGAGTAGACCATCACGATGCCGATTGCCATCAGCAGCAGCACGGCCCAGACCAGGCTCTGGTCGTAGTCGGCCATCACCCGACGCGGACGTTCGGCCTCGTAATAGATCGCACTCATGCGGCGCCCTCTCCGGTGGCAGGCTTCGTCGGTACGAGTGCGCTGACCGCCTTCAGGAACACCTGCGCGCGGTGCACGTAGTTGCGGAACATGTCGTAGCTCGCGCAGGCCGGTGACAGAACGACCGCGTCGCCGCTGTGCGCGAGTTCGCGTGCGCGGGCCACCGCGGCCTCGAGCGACGTCGCTCGCTCGACCGGCACCGCGGTGCCCTCGAGCGCACGCGCGATGCGTTCGCCGTCGACGCCGATCAGCACTACCGCACGCGCGGCCCTGGCAACGACCGCCGCCAGCGGCGCGAAATCCTGGCCCTTTCCGTCTCCACCCGCGATAAGCACCACCGGCTTCGGGAAATCGGTGAGCGCCGCGACCGTCGCGCCGACATTGGTGCCCTTCGAATCGTCGTAGAAGCCGACGCCATCGATCTCGGCGATGCACTGCATACGGTGCGGCAAGCCGCGAAAACCGCGCAGCGCATCGAGCAGCGGCGGGTAGGGCAGGTCGATCGCACGCGCCAGCGCCAGCGCCGCCAGTGCATTGGCCACGTTGTGCATGCCGGGCACCGGCAACTGCTCCACCGGCATCAGCTTCGCATCGCCCTGCGCGAGCCACGGCCCACAGCCCCCAGTTGCGGGCGCCACGCCCCACTCGTGCTCGGCGCACGGGCGATCGCCGCCGAACGAATACAGCGCACGGCCGCCGATGCGCATCGCCATCGAGGCCGGGTCGCGCCGGTTGAGCACCTGGATGCCTTCGCCCTGGAAGATGCGCGCCTTGGCAGCACCGTACTCGGTGATGTCGGCGTAGCGATCGAGGTGATCCTCGGACAGGTTGAGCATCGCGGCTGCGTCCGCCCCCAGGCTGGAGGTCGATTCCAGCTGGAACGACGACAGCTCGAGCACGATGGCCTGTGGCTTCCGGCCCGCCGCGCCCCCGCCGGACTCCATCTCGCCGAGCGCATCGAGCACCGGCAGACCGATGTTGCCCGCGACCAGCGTCTCGAGGCCAGCGCAGCGCGCCATTTCACCCGCCATTTCGGTCACGGTGCTCTTGCCGTTGGTGCCGGTGATCGCGATCGTCTTCGCGCCGGGCGCGAGCGCATGGCGGTGGCGCGCAAAGATCTCGATGTCGCCGAGTACCGGGACGCCGCGCACGATCGCGCGCACGACCGCCGGCTCCGAGCGCGACACGCCGGGCGACAGCGCGATCCAGTCGGCCGCGTCGAGCGCGGCGGCATCGATCGGCCCGAGGTGCATCGGAACGTCCGGGAGCGCCGCACGCAGTTCACGCGCGCCGGGTGGATCCTCGCGTGTGTCCCAGGCATCGACCGTCGCGCCATGGCGCACCAGGAATCGTACGCAAGACACACCCGTCGCACCGAGCCCGACCACTGCGACCCGTTCCGCCGCATGCCTGCGCCCAGCCGCGCCGACGCCGATCGCGCGGGCAGCGGGGCCAGCGGATGCAGCGGAGGGGGCGGCGCAGGTGGAGATCATCTGGCGCTCAGCGCAGTTTCAGCGTCGACAGACCCGCGAGCACCAGCAGCGCGGTGATGATCCAGAAGCGAACCACGACCTGGTTCTCCTTCCAGCCCTTGAGTTCATAGTGATGGTGCAGCGGCGCCATCCGGAACACCCGCTTGCCGGTGAGCTTGAATGAGGCGACCTGCAGCACGACCGACAGGGTCTCGACCACGAACACGCCACCCATCACGAACAGCACGATCTCCTGGCGCGTGATCACTGCGATCGTGCCGAGCGAGGCACCCAGTGCCAGTGCACCGACGTCGCCCATGAAGACCGCTGCCGGATGCGCGTTGAACCACAGGAACCCGAGCCCCGCCCCGGCGATCGCGGCACAGAACACGGTCAGTTCGCCCGCACCCGGGATCAGCGGAAAGCCGAGGTACCTGGCGAACACCGCGTTGCCGGCAACGTAGGCGAAAATACCCAGCGCGGAGCCGATCATCACGGTGGGAAAGATCGCCAGCCCGTCCAGTCCGTCGGTCAGGTTCACCGCATTGCTCGTACCGACGATCACGAAATAGGTCAGGGTCACGAAACCGACCGCCCCGAGCGGATACGCGAAGTTCTTGAAGAACGGCACGATCAGTTCGGTCTGTGCGGCGCTGCCGCTCCAGGCAAGGAAAATCGCCGCCGCCAACCCGATTACCGACTGCCAGAAGTACTTCGTGCGCGCGGACAGGCCCTTCGGATTGCGATGGACGACCTTGCGGTAGTCGTCGACCCAGCCGATCACGCCGAATCCGAGGGTAACCACGAGCACCACCCACACGAAGCGATTGCTCAGGTCGGCCCAAAGCAGCACGGTGACGGTGATCGATACCAGGATCAGCGCACCGCCCATCGTCGGCGTGCCGCTTTTCGACAGGTGCGACTTCGGGCCGTCGTCGCGCACCGACTGTCCGATCTTGTATAGCGTGAGCTTCCGGATCATCGCCGGCCCGACCATCAGGCAGATGAACACCGCGGTGATCGTGGCCAGCATCGCGCGCAGGGTGAGGTAGCTGAACACGTTGAACGAGCGTTCATACTGGGTGAGCCATTGGGCGAGGGCGAACAGCATCGGTCAGTGCACTCCGTCGGCCGGCGTGGCGGCCAGTTGCCCGACCACGCGTTCCATGCGCATGAAGCGCGAGCCCTTGACCAGGACGGTCACTTTCGGGTCGAGAACCTGCCGCGCCGCGGCGACCAGTTCATCGACGTCTCTGAAATGGCGGCCGGGCAGGCCAAAGGCTTCGCTCGCCCGCGCCGATTGTTCGCCCAGCGTCAGCACGAGGTCGAGTCCGAAGTGGCGCGCGGCTGCCCCCACCTCGGCATGCATCTGCGGCCCGCCAGCGCCGAGTTCGCCCATGTCTCCGAGCACCAGCACGCGCACGCCATCGCGCTCGGCCAGCACTTCGATCGCAGCGAGCGCCGATTCCGGGTTCGCGTTGTAACTGTCGTCGATCACCATAGAGCCTCCCAGTCCAGGGAGCAGCCGCAGCCGTCCGGCCACCGGACGGAAGCCGTCCAGCCCGGCCAGCACTGCATCGAGCCCGGCGCCACAGGCAATGGTCGCGGCGGTGGCAGCCAGTGCATTGCGCACGTTGTGCAACCCGGGCACGTTGATCCGCGCCTGTACTTCGCCCAGCGGCGTGCGCAGACTCAGCGCCGCACCGTCCTCGTACAGGCGCCAGCGGGCCGAGACCGCGGCTGCATGTTCGAGCCCGAAGTCGACGACACGCTTCGTGCCAGCCAGTCCGCGCCACAAGCCGGCGAAGCGATCGTCGGCATTGATGACCACTGTGCCACCCGGCCTCAGGCCTTCGAGGATCTCGCCTTTCGCCTGTGCGATCGCCTCGCGCGAGCCGAGGTTCTCGATGTGCGCGACGCCCGCGTTTCCGATCACCACGACGTCGGGCTGCGCGATGCGGGTCAGGCGGGAGATCTCGCCGGGGTGGTTCATCCCCATCTCGATCACCGCATAGCGGTGCGCCGGGCAGATCCCCAGCAGGGTCAGCGGCACGCCGATCTCGTTGTTCAGGTTACCGGGCGTGGCCAGCACGGCCGCCGCGGCTGCACTGTCGGCGTCCAGCGGATCGGCTGGCGCCGCGAGGGGTGCCGCGCAATGCAGTGCAGCCTGCGCGCGCAGGATGGCCGCGGTCATTTCCTTGATGGTGGTCTTGCCGTTGCTCGCGGTGATCGCCACGAGCGGCCCGCGCAGTTGGGCACGGTGGGCTGCGGCCAGTTGGCCGAGCGCGACCCGCGTGTCCTCGACGACGACCAGTGGGAGGCCGGGGACGACCGCGCTGCAGCCCTTGGCGAGCGCATGGCTGCCGATCATGGCGGCGGAGGCGCCGGCGGCCACCGCCTGCGCCAGGAAATCGTGCCCGTCGAAGGTCTCACCCTGGATCGCGACGAACAGCGCACCCGGCGCAAGCCGCCGGCTGTCGATGGTCACCCACTCGATCGGTACGTCCAGGCCGCTCAGCCGGCCACCGGTGGCGCGGGCGGCCTCGGAAAGCATCATCAGGGCCATCGGATCAGGCTCCCATTGCGGCGCGTGCGCGCTGCGCTTCGGCCGCGACCGACCGGTCGTCGAAGGGATACCGGACGCCCGCGATATCCTGCCAGGCCTCGTGCCCCTTGCCGGCGATCAGCACGATGTCGGAGCTGCCAGCCTCGGTCACCGCGCTCGAGATCGCGCGCGCACGGTCGACTTCGACATGCAGCAGCGAGCGCGAGCGCGCATCGCGCGCGCCGACGATCACCGCCTCGATGATCCGCGCGGCAGGTTCGCTGCGGGGATTGTCGCTGGTCACCCACACGCGATCGGCGAGCCGTGCCGCGATCGCCCCCATCAGCGGCCGTTTGCCGGGATCGCGGTCTCCGCCACAGCCGAACACGCAGGTCAGGCGACCACCCGCAGGCAGTGCGGCGCGCAGCGTCTCGAGGGCCTTGGCCAGTGCGTCCGGCGTATGGGCGTAGTCGACCACGACCAACGGCACGCGTGCGGCCGTGCCGGCAGCCACGCGTTCCATCCGCCCGGCGGGTGCATCGACCGCAGAGAGCAGCTCGCCGAGGCGCGCTGCGTCGACACCCGAGGACAGCAATGCGCCGGCGGCCGCGAGCAGGTTGGACGCGTTGAACTCCCCGAGCAGGCCGCTCTCAACGGGCACGCGCGTCGCGCCAACCACGATATCGAGGCGCAGCCCGCGACGATCAAGCCGCAGGTCGTGCCCGGCGAGCGCCGCGCCCGGATGGTGCAGTCCGAAACCCAGCACCGGCATGCCGCGCGCCGCGACGCGGGCGGCGAGGCCGCGCCCGAACGGATCGTCCAGGTTGATCACCGCGGCGCCGAGCGCAGGCCAGCCGAACAGACTCTCCTTCGCGGCGCCGTATGCCTCGAAGTCGGGGTGATAGTCGAGATGGTCGCGGGTGAGGTTGGTGAACACTGCCACGTCGATCTTCACCGCATCGAGCCGTTGCTGGTCGAGTGCGATCGAGGATGCCTCGATTGCGACCGCCTGGGCGCCTTCGCGCACGAAACGGGCGAGCGCCGCATGCAGCGTCACCGCATCCGGGGTGGTGTTCACCAGGGACTGCATCGACGCATCGCCAGGATAGCCGGCGCCGAGCGTACCGACGACCGCGCACTTGCGTCCACTCGCCTCGAGCGCCTGCGCGATCCATCGGGTAACCGAGGTCTTGCCGTTGGTGCCGGTCACCGCGATCACCGACAACGACCGCGAGGGATGGCCGTACACATGGCTGGCCAGGGCACCGAGCCGGTGCCGCAGGCCATCGATCGGCAGGTTGGGCACCCGCCACGACGCATCCCAGCGGAAGCCGTCTGCGGCATCCCAGATCACCGCCGCCGCGCCCTGCCCGATCGCCTGAGCAATGAACGCACGGCCGTCCAGCGAGCGGCCCCGGCAGGCAACGAAAACGTCGCCGGGTTGTACGCGGCGGCTGTCGAGCGCGAGCGAAGTCACCGGCGCGCCCAGCCTTGAGAGCGAGGCCGGATCGAAGGTCGGCATGGCGGGCGCATGGACCGTCACACCTCCTCCTTCACTTCGGCGCCCGGCGGCGGCAGCACGATGTTGTTGACGGGTGCGTCGTGCGCGACGCCGAGCATGCGCAGCGTGCCGGCGGTGATCTGGCTGAATACCGGCGCGGCGACCGCGCCACCGTAGTACGCCCCGTTCGAGGGTTCATCGATCATCACGGCGACGATGACCCGCGGTGCCGACGCCGGCGCGAAGCCGATGAACGATGCGACGTAGCGCGGCACATAGACGCCGTTCTCGATCTTGCGCGCGGTGCCGGTCTTGCCGGCGACCCGGTAGCCGGCAACCTGCGCGCGCGGCGCGGTGCCGCCAGGTCCGGTCGCGAGCTCGAGCATCTCGCGTACCCTGCGCGCGGTCTCGGAGGAAATCACGCGCGTGGCCGGCGGTGGGCTGTCGACGCGCACGATCGAGACCGGCCGCATCTCGCCGTCGGTGGCGAAGATCGAGTACGCGCGAGCGATCTGCAACAGGGTGACCGACAGGCCATGGCCATAGGACATCGTCGCCTGCTCGATCGGGCGCCAGGTATTCGGCGCACGCATCCGGCCATGGCCTTCGCCCGGGAACCCGACCTTCGTCGGCAGCCCGAAGCCTGCATCGCTGAATGCCTGCCAGAGCGTGGCCGAGGGCAGCTGCAGCGCAATCTTCGCCGATCCCACGTTCGATGACTTCTGCAGCACCTGCGTCACGGTAAGCGCGCCGAGGGGATTGACGTCTCGAATCGTGTTCGGGCCGATGGTGAGTGAACCAGGACCCGTCTGGATGATGCTGTCCGGGCGCACGATGCCGGCCTCGAGGCCGGCGGCGATGGTGAACGCCTTCATCGTCGAACCGGGCTCGTAGAGATCGATGATCGCGCGGTTGCGCGTCTGCTGGCCGGTCAACTTGCCGCGGTTGTTCGGATTGAATGCCGGCAAGTTGGCCAACGCGAGTACTTCGCCGGTCTGCACGTCGATCACGACCGCGCTGCCAGCCTTGGCCTTGTGCTGCGCGACCGCGGCCTTCAGTTCCCGGTAGGCGAGGTACTGGATCTTCTGGTCGATCGACAGCGCGAGGTCGCGGCCTTGCTGCGGCACGCGCAGGCTCTCGATGTCCTCGATGATCTGACCCCGCTTGTCCTTGATCACCCGGCGGCTGCCGGGTTTGCCTGCCAACCATTCCTGGTAGGCAAGCTCGATGCCCTCCTGGCCATCGTCGTCGACGTTGTTGAACCCGACCAGGTGCGCGGCCACCTCGCCAGACGGGTAGTAGCGGCGATACTCGCGCTGCAGCAGCACGCCCGGGATCTTCAGTTGCAGCACGCGTGCTGCCTGCTCGGGCGGCAACTGGCGCTTCAGGAACACGAAGTCACGGGTGGACTCCGCCAGCCGCTTGCGGATGCCGGTGACGTCGGTCTCGAGCAGCTTCGCCAGCGCCGAGGCCTGTGCGTCTGTCATCTGCACATCGTCACGGCTTGCCCACACCGACTCGACCGGGGTCGAGATGGCGAGCGGTTGGCCAGCGCGGTCGGTGATCACGCCGCGGTTGGCAGGGATCTCGATCACGCGCGTGAAGCGCGCTTCACCACGGGCCTGCAGGAAATCGTCGTGAACGCCCTGCAGGTAGAAAGCCCGGCCGAGCATCACTGCGAACGCGGCCATCACCCCTGCGAACAGGATCTGCGCTCGCCAGCGCGGCAGCTTCAGCGTGACCGCGGGTACCGACGATGCGCGGGCCAGGCTCATCGGGCCGTCCGTTCCGATGGCAGGGCCGCCGGCTTGCCCGGCTCGCCGCGCGCGACCACCTGTACCTTCGCAGGCGTCGGCATCTGCATCTTCAGCTGTGCCAGCGCGACCTTCTCGATGCGCGCATGCATCGCCCAGGTGCTCTGTTCGAGCTGGAGTTGCCGGAATTCGGTCTCCAGCCGGCGCTGTGTCGCCGCCTCGCGGTCGAGCTCGGCGAACAGGCGCCGCGCCTTGTGCTGCGCCGCGACCGTACCCAGCGCGGAGGCGAGCAGCAGTGCGAGCAGGATGAGGTTGACGCGGGTCATCGCGCGCTCAATGCTCCGTGCCGCGGGCTGGCAATGCCGGGGGCAGACGCTCGACCCAGCGCATCACCGCACTGCGCGCGCGCGGGTTGGCTGCAATCTCCGCGGGATCGGGCCGAACCGCCTTCGCCGGCCGCGCGACCAGCGGTGCCGGCATCTCGGATGCGCGCAGCGGCAGGCGCAACGGCGGCTGCGCCGGCTGGGTGGCGGCGCGCATAGCCTGCTTGACGATGCGATCCTCCAGCGAATGGAAGCTGATCACGACAAGGCGTCCACCCGGATCGAGCATGTCGATGCATTTCGGCAGCGCTATCTCGAGACGCGCAAGCTCTTGATTGACGTGAATCCGTAGAGCTTGAAAGGTGCGTGTCGCCGGGTCCTTGTCAGGCTCCCGCGTGCGGACCGCAGACGCCACGAGTGCGGCAAGCTGACCTGTGCGAGTGATCGGCTGCTGCGTTCTTGCCGCAACAATCGCTCCTGCAATCGATTGAGCATACCGTTCTTCGCCATAGTCCCTGATCACCCTGCGGATGTCGCGTTCGGTTGCGCGCGCAAGCCACGCGCTGGCCGTCTCACCCTGTGTCGTATCCATCCGCATGTCGAGCGGACCGTCATGCCTGAAGCTGAATCCCCGCGCGGCCGTGTCGAGCTGGGGCGACGACACCCCGAGGTCGAGCAGGATGCCGTCGACGCCTGCGATGCCGCGCGCATGCAGGCGCTCGTCGATCGAGTCGAAGCTCGCATGATCGATATGG
>CAMDXD010000099.1 GCA_945877995.1 Bordetella parapertussis | reverse complement strand
GGTCGGCGCGGCCGCCCTGCTCGAACTGCGCGATCGAGTCGCGGCGCTGCTTGATCATCCGGTCGATGACCGCCGTGACCTCGGCGTCGACGAGTTCCTTGCGCTCGTCGACCTCGCGCTGCTTCACGGCCGACCAGAGCAGGCGGATGGCAGCGAGGCGATCGGCCTCCCGGCTGCGCATCGCGGCCTTCATGTCTTCCTGGATCGTGGCACGTAGGGTCATGGCGTTGAAGATCGGGGGGGTATGACGCGTTTTCAACGACGCCCGTAATGCAAAACGGCGGCCGGAGCCGCCGTCAGGGCTGCCCGCCGCTGGGCGACGGGCGGGACTGCTGGGGCGATCAGTACATCCGGGGCGGAAGCAGTTGCCCGCGCACACGCTTGTAGTGACGCTTGACCGCGGCAGCGAGCTTGCGCTTGCGCTCGGACGTGGGCTTCTCGTAGAACTCGCGTGCGCGAAGTTCGGTCAGCAGGCCAGTCTTCTCGATCGTCCGCTTGAAGCGGCGAAGTGCAACTTCGAAAGGCTCGTTTTCTTTTAAGCGGACACTTGGCATGCGGTTTGGCGTCGGGTCGGTTGAGTGGACCGCGGATAATAGGCGTGAAGTTCCCGTTTGGCAAGCCCGGCATACCGGCCGCGCGCCCGGGCCGGCAGCAGGCCGGGAAAATCGCGTCTGGCGCGGCTTTCGGTCAATCGACTCGGGCACCGGACTGGCGCACGACCTTGTCCCATTTCGGGATGTCGGCGGCGATCACCCTGGCGAACACGTCCGGCCCGGCGCCCACCGGATCGGCGCCCTGCTGGGCGTAGATCTCGCGCACGTCGGGCGCCGCCACGATCTTGCGCAGCAGCGCATCGAGCCGGGCGAGGATCGGTCCGGGCAGACCGGCCGGCGCCAGGATGCCGAACCAGTTGGTCATGTCGTAGCCGGGCGCACCGGCCTCGGCGATGGTCGGCACCTCGGGCAGCGCGCCCGAACGCCGGATGCCAGTGACCGCGATCGGACGCAGCTTGCCCGAGCGGATGTGCGGGATCAGCGGCACGATGCTGGCGATGGTAATGCTCACCTGCCCGCTCAGCAGGTCGATGATCAGCGGCCCGGTGCCCTTGTAGGGTATGTGCTGCATGTCGACCCCGGCCATCGACTTGAACATCTCGACGGCCAGATGACTGCTGCTGCCATTGCCGCCGGAGCCGTAGTTGAGCTTGCCAGGACTCGCCTTCGCCAGCGCGATCACGTCCTTCACCGTCTTCATCGGCTGCACCGACGGCACCGCCATCAGCAGCGGCACGTTCACCAGCAGGGTGACCGGCTGGAAATCCCGGACCGGGTGGTAACCCACCTTGCCGTACAGCGGCGGGTTGATCACATGCGGCAGCGAGGTGAACAGCAGCGTGTAGCCATCGCCGGCCGCGCGCGCCGCCAGTTCGGTCGCGATCACGCCCCCGGCACCGCCGCGGTTGTCGACGACGACGGCCTGGCCGATCGCATCCTGCAGCCGGGTAGCATGCAGCCGCGCGAGGATGTCGGCCGCGCCGCCGACGGGAAAACCGACCAGCAGCCGGACCGGCTTGGCCGGCCATTCCTGTGCGCAGGCGGGCGCCTGCAAGGCCAGCTGGGCCGCGCCGCATGCGGCGAGCACGGCTCCGGCACGGGCTGCACGGCTGCCCACGGTCATCATTCGCATCGTCACTCGCTTCAGAGAGTCCGGCCCAGCCGCGAGATCAGTCGATCGTGCAGCGCTCGAGCGTTGCCGGATCGGGATCGGCACCCAGGCCCCCTTGCAGCGGCAGCCCCGGTATGGCGATTGTGCCACCCTCGACGGTCGTTGCGCAGCGTAGCGGATTGTCGCCCAGGTCCACGAACGAATACTCGATCGGGGTACCCGGCTCGAGCAGCGCGTGGGTCAGGTGCAGCGTCGCCAGCAGCCCCGGCCCGAAATACGGCGAGTGTGCGACCACGCGCACGCCGTGCCGGCGCGCCGCCTCGACCACCTCGATGAAGCCGCTGACGCCGCCGATCTTGGTGACGCTAGGCTGCGCGATGTCGACCGCCCCGGCCTCGAACATGCGCTCGAAGTCGCCCACGCTCATCGCATTCTCGCCGGCGGATACCGGCATGGCGCAACCGCGGCGCACACGCGCGAGCGTCGGGAAATCTTCGGGCGGCCAGACCGGCTCCTCGAACCACGCCAGCCCGTGCGGCCGCAAGCCCTCGGCGATCGCCAGCGCCTCGTCGCCGGTCCAGGGGCAGTTGCAGTCCATCATCAGTGCAACACCGGGCCCGGCCGCCGCACGGGCAGCGGCGACCGCCTCGACCGTGATCTCGTGCAGCTTCACCTGCCGGTAGCCGGCCGCGACCGCGCGCGCCGTGTTGATCGCCACCAGATCCGCATCGCCATAACGCAGCAGGCTTGCATAGGCGGGCAGCCGCGCGCCCTCGCCGGCTGCGGCACCCCGCCCGGCCGGCAATGCCGAGAGCAGTTTCCACAGCGGCAGGCCGGCGCGCTTGCCCGCGAGGTCCCACAGCGCGATGTCCAGCCCGGACAACGCGAACATCACCGGACCGGTGCGCCCGAGCAGGTGCAGCTTGCGCGTGAGCTCGTCGCGGATGCCGGCGATATCCGCCTCGTCCCGGCCGACTGCGAGCGGCGCGACCAGCGTCTGCAGCGCGGTGCGCGTGGACGGCCAGACCGCGAAGCCGAACGCCTCGCCCCAGCCCACGAGACCGTCCTCGGTCTCGACCCGCACCAGCAGCATCTCCATCTGTCGGGGCTTGCCGCCGAACATCGGCTTGGGGCCACCCATCTCGAAGGGCAGGGTCAGTGCCACGGTATCGACCGATCGGATCGTCACTTAGGGTATCCCTTCGGCTACTCCGGCTTCGCGCCGGACTCTTTCACCACCGTCGCCCATTTCGCCGTCTCGGTGGCGATCCAGCTGCCGAACTGCGCTGGCGTGCCACCGGCGACATCGAAGCCGAGCTCCTGCAACCGGTCCTGGGTCTCGCGCCGCTGCAGCCCGCGCATCACCGCCTCGTTCACGCGCTGCACGTAGTCGCGCGGCAGGCGCGCAGGACCGACCAGGCCGTTGATGGTCGCGGCATCGACAGCGGCGAACCCGCTCTCGCCGAACGTCGGCACGTCGGGCATGCCGCTGAACCGTTTCGGCGACGTGATGCCCAGCGCGCGCAGCCTGCCACTGGCTGCGTGCTGGCGACCGCCGCTGGGCGTGGTGAACACCATGGTGATCTGGCCGCCCAGTACTTCTCCGATCGACTGCCCGGCACCCTTGTACGGGACGTGCTGCAGGTCGATGGCCGCGACCGAGCGCAACTGCTCGCCTGCCAGGTGCACGGCCGTGCCGTTGCCAGCCGAGCCGAAGGTGAGCTTGCCCGGCTGTGCCCTCGCCAGCGCGACCAGTTCCTTCACGCTGCTGGCGCGCACCGCCGGATGCACCAGCAGCACCAGCGGCGAGGTGGCCACCAGCACGATCGGCGAGAAATCCTTCAGCGTGTCGTAGGGCAGCTTGCCGAGCAGGCTGGGGTTGATCAGGAAGGCCGCGTCGATCATGCCGATCGTGTGCCCGTCGGGCGCGGCCTGGGCGACGATCTGCGTGCCCAGCGTGCTGCTCGCACCGGGCCGGTTGTCGACCAGCACCGTCTGCCCGAACGCCTCGGCCACGAACGGCGCGACGAGGCGCGCCAGGGTGTCGGTGCCGCCACCGGGCACGTACGGCACGATCATCCGGATCGGGCGGGTGATCTTCGTGTCCTGCTGCGCCTGCAGGGACCCCGCGAGCGCGAGCAGGGCCGTGCCCGCGACTGTCGCCACCCTGCCGGCCGACAACGCCGATCGTTGGACTGGATGCATCGAATCTCTCCTCGACATTTGGGCGTAGTCATAGTCTAAGCGCCCGTCGCGGCAACGGCGCGGCTCAGTTTGACTACAATGAATGCAGTTCACGACCACAATCGACGACTACAGTCGACGACTACAGTCGACGATCACAGTCGAAACGATCGCAAACCCCCGGGGTAACCATGCTCGCTCGAACACGCACCACCTGCCGGCCGCGACCAGCCGCCGCCGCCCTCGCCATCGCAGCGCTGGCAGCCCCCTTCGCCCCAGCCACGCTGGCACAGGAGTACCCGTCGAAGCCGCTGCGCTTCCTGGTCCCGTTCCCGCCTGGCGGGGTCGGCGACACCGTCGGCCGGGTCATCGCGCAGCCGCTGTCGAAGGCCCTCGGACAGCAGGTGGTGGTCGAGAACCGCACCGGCGCGAACACCGTGATCGCCACCGAGCTGCTGATGCGCTCGCCACCCGACGGCCACACGTTCAACGTGATCGCCACCAGCTTCACCGTGAACCCGGCCGCCTATTCGAAGCTGCCCTATGATTCGGCGAAGGATTTCGCCGGCATCACCCGGCTGGTGCACAACCCGCTGATCATCTGCGTGAACCCGGCCCTGCCGGTGAAAACGGTGAAAGACCTCGTCGCGCTGGCGCAGAAGCGTCCGGAGGAGCTGACCTGGGGCGTGTCGAGCGCGCTCGGCGGCGGCCGCATCGCCGGCGAACTGTTCTCGATGACCGCGAAGATCCGCATGACCAACGTTGCCTATGGCGGCGGTGCGCCGGCCACCACCTCGGTTCTCGGCGGCCACACCAGCATGCTGATCGGCAACGTGCTCGACTGCTCGCCCCATGTCGCCACCGGCCGCATGCGGCCGATCGCGGTCACGTCGCTGCAGCGCTCGGACACGCTGCCAACGGTGCCCACCGTCGCCGAATCCGGCTATCCCGGTTTCGACGCCACGAACTGGTTCGGCGCAGCGACCCGCGCTGGCGTACCGAAGCCGATCGTCGACCGTCTCAATGCCGAGATGCTGCGCGCGCTGAAACTGCCGGAAGTGATCGACACCTTCGCCAAGCTCGGGCTGACCACCGGTGGCATGTCCCCGGCGGAGTTCGACGCCTTCCTGCGCGTGGAAACCGAGCGCGCCGGCAAGATCGTGCGCGCACTCGGGCTGAAGGCGGACTGACCCGATCGATCTGGCGGCCCTGCACCGCCAGCCCGACCACGACACACAGGCCCGCTTGCCTGCCCGATGACGGGTCAGGCGAGTCCACCGCCTGCGACGAACAGACTGCAACCTGTCCCGGTTCGTGCGCCATGCGGCGCACCGTTCCCGGTCTCAGCCATGGCTCAGCACGTACGCTGCGCCGGCATTCGCGCATACCTTGCGCACCAGTTCGTCGAGCATCTCCGGCACCGGCACGCCCTCGCGCAGCCGCTGTTCGCGCTGCTGGTATTCCGGGTCGCCGGGCACCATAACCGGCTGGGCCGGATCGGTCGGCTTCACCGCGCGCAGATAGTCGAGCATCTCGTCCATGTCGTGCTCGAACGCCCCTTCGTCGCGGAACAGCTTCGGGTCGAAGGCCATGAAGAAGTGGCCGATGTTGTCCGGTGCGGCGGGGTCTTCGCGCTGCAGCCGCAGCGGCTGGAACGCAGCGCCGGACAGCGTCGCCGACAGCATGTTGACCACTGCGGCCAGGCCGTAACCCTTGTGGCTGCCCAGTTCGCGCGTGCCGCCGAGCGGCGTGATGTTCTTCAGCTTGAATGCACGCGCCGAATCGGTCAGCGGCTGCCCCTGCTCGTCTACCGCCCAGCCGGCCGGCAGTGGCTTGTGGTTGAGCCACTTCAGCTTCAGCTTGCCCACGGCCACCGTGGTGGTGGCCATGTCGAGGTTGAACGGCCGGTTGCGCTTCGCCGGCGCGGCGACCGAGATCGGGTTGGTGCCGAACACCGGTTCAGCGCCGAACGTCGGCACCATCGCCAGCCCGCGCGAAGAGGTCATCGAGATGCCGATCAGCCCCTCGCGTGCGGCCATGTCGGTGTAGTAGCCTGCCGCGCCGTAATGGCCGGACCGGCGCACGGTGACCATCGCCATGCCGATTGTCTTCGCCTTCGCGATCGCCATCGACATGCCCGTATGGCCAGGCACATGGCCCAGGCCGTTGTCGGCATCGATCAGCGCCGATACCGGGGTCTCGCGCACGACCTTGATGTCCGGCTTCATGTTCAGCTTGGTCGCCAGCTGCTCTTCGTAGACCGGCAGCATCGAAAGCCCGTGCGAATCGATGCCGCGCAGGTCGGTCTCGGTCAGGATGTCGGCGGTGATGTTCGCATGGGCCTCGCTCTGGCCCCATGCACGCAGGATGTTGAAGCTCTGTTGCCGGATGCGATCGGCAGGGATGAACAACATTCGATTCTCCTTTACCAGCCGAGCGCGTAGGCCGGGCGCCGCGGATCGGCGCCGCCGCTCAGCACACCGGTGACCGGATCGACGACGATCGCGCAGGGCGCGCCCGCGAGCCAGGTGTAGTCGTCCCACCAGAACGTGCGGTGGCCGAGCGCAGCAAGCTCGGACTCCACCTTGCCGTCGATGCGGCCTTCGAGCGCAAGCTGGCCGGGGAAGTAGGCATGCGGCTCGAACGAACCGGGGAAGCTGTAGCTCGAGAAGCGCGGCGCCTCGATCGCCGCCTGCGGGTCCATCCCGAACAGCACCACGTTCAGGAACACCTGCACCATCGCCTGGCACTGCACGTCGCCGCCGGGCGTACCCAGCGTCATGAACACCTTGCCGTCCTTCAGCGCAAGCGACGGATTGGGGGTCAGGCGCGGCCGCACGCCCGGCGCCACCGACGACCGGTAGCGCGGATCGGCCCACGACTGGGTGCCGCGCCCGGAGCAGACGATGCCGATGCCGGGTACCAGGGGCGAGTTGTTGGAGCCATCGGACGGCGTCACCGAGAAGGCATTGCCGTGGCGGTCGATCACGCAGGCATAGGATGTGTCGCCCAGCGGCGACTTGTCCGCCGGCTCGGGCACCGGCAGCGGCGCGAGTCGGGCATCGCCCTGGTTGCGTGGATCGCCCGGCGGCGGCATCTCGGGCCAGGCGCTGTCGGCGCGGATCATCGCGGCGCGCTCATCGGCATACGCCTGCGACATCAGCTCGTCGATCGGCACGTCGACGAAGCGCGGATCGCCGAAGAAGTGGTGACGGTCTGAGAACGCCAGCTTCAAGGCCTCGGTGATCACATGGATATAGCGCGTCGAGTTGTGCCCGTAGCCCGCGAGGTCGTGCCCCTTGAGCAGGTTCAGCGTCATTGGCACCATCGGCCCCTGGCACCACGCGCCGCACGCGTGCATCTCGATGCCGGCGAAGGTGGTCGATACCGTGGGCTCGAGGCGCACGCGGAACTCGGCCAGGTCTTCGGCGGTCATCAGGCCACCGCTCTCGGCATGGAACTTGACGATCGCGCGCGCGATATCGCCCTTGTAGAACGCATCGCGCGCCGCCTGCAGGCCAGCGACGCGCGCCTTGGGCCCGCCCTTCGACGCCGCCGCGCGTTCCTCGTCGGCCAGGTACTGAAGGGTGCGCGCGAGGTCGGGCTGGCGCCAGATCTCGCCCGGCTCGGGTGCACGGCCATTCGGGAAGAACACCGGGTAGCTGGTCGGGTAGCGCTTGTACGAGGCCTCGTTCTCTTTCAGGAACTCGGACATCAGTTCGTGCATCGCGAAGCCGTCGCGCGCGAAGCCGATCGACGCGGAGGCCACTTCGCCGAAGCTCATCGTGCCATGCAGTTCGAGCGCGGTCAGCCACGCATCGGGCGCGGCCGGCACGATCGAGCGGATCGAGGTGGCCGGTATCTTGCCGCCGTGGTGCTTCATGAAGTAGTCGGGCGTGATCCGGCGCGGCCACACGCCCAGGCCGTCGATGGAAATCAGCTTCCCGGTGTCCGCCTTGAAGATGATGATCGGGGCGACGCCGCCGAAGCTCACCTTTTCGGTCTGGGTCACGCCGAGCGCGATGCCCGCCGCCACGCCGGCATCGATCGCGTTGCCGCCGGACTCGAGCACCTGGAACGCGGCATGGGAGGCGAGATAGTGCCCGGCGGACACCATGTGGCGGGTACCCATGATCGGGGGGCGCATCGACGGCATGGCGAGTCTCCTGCGGGAACGGTATGTACCTCGAATCTACTCCGAGCGCGGCGGTGCCGCCAGAGACCGGGCGAACGCGGACACGGATGCAAGCACCAGCAGGTCGAGCAGCGCATAGAACGCGCCAGCCGCGAATGGCGGGTTGGCCGCACCGATGTGCAGGCCAGGGACCACCGCGCGCCACGTCCAGTTGCCGAGCGCCGTGCCATACAGTTCCATCGCCAGCGCGAGCATGAACATCACCGAGTAGAGCACCCGGTCACGACCGAACGCGAGGCATCCGGCGAACAGCAGGAACAGCAGCGTGCCGAAACGGTCCAGGTCGGCCGTCCACGCGACGACCGCCCAGGCCGCCGCCGGCACCAGCACCAGCAGCACGGTCGCGCGCACCGGCAGCCGCGCCGCCACCAGTACACCTAGCGTCATCAGCAGCGCATGGCCCGGCGGCACGAACAACGGGAGGTTGCCGAACTGGTAGTCGTAGATGCCCCAGGCGAGAGACAGCACCGCCTCGCCGAAGCCGGCGATCAGCATGCACAGCAGCAGCGAGCGGCGCTCGGCGCGCCCGCCCGCTCGGTACAACCAGCCCCAGACAGCGCACGCCCAGGCCGTGGCCAGGTGCTGTCCGGTCCAGCCGAACTGGCTGTCCAGCGCGAGCCCGCCGAGGATGACCGCCACGATGTGCAGCATCGCGAAGCGCGGCGCATTGCGCCAAAGCCGCACCGGGGCCAGTACCGGGTCGCGCCGGCATGGCGCACGGGGCGCGGGCGGCGTCACATGCGGGGTCTCGAACACGCTGGTGGGGCTTGAAGGCATGCGACGACATTGTGGCACGACACCGGACCCGGCCTGCGCGCAACCGTGCTGCGGATACCGGTGTCGACGGCGGCGCTCGCATGCGGGTATCGGGTCATCTTTCAGCGACCCGCCGCCGGATCTCCCTGATCACCACCCCGTTGTCCAGTTCCGCTTCGCCGTGGTCGACGCACCCCTGCATCAGGCCAGCATACGTCTCTCCCAGCGGCAACCGCTGCCCCAGCCGCTTCGCCTGTTCCAGCATCAGCGAGAAGTCTTTCATCGACTGGTTGACCTTGCCGTGCGGCGTGAAGTCTGCGGCGATCATCTTCGCGCCCTTCACGTCCATGATCTGCGAATAGGCGGCCGAGTCGCGCGCGACCGCGAGGAAGGCGGTCGGGTCCAGGCCCATCCGTTCGGCGAAGACCAGGCCTTCGGCCAGCGCCGCGCGGTTCACGCCCAGCATCAGGTTGATCGCGAGTTTCGCGCGGCCACCGTCGCCCGGCGTCCCGACGCGATGCCGCCTGGGCACCATTGCGTCGAGCACCGGCGCGACGCGTGCGACATCGGCATCGCTGCCGGCGACCAGCCCGAGGCCGTCGCCGCGCACGAACTGCTGGCTGGTGCCGGACACCGGCACCTCGACGAAGGCGATCCGCTCGCGCGGCAGGCGTCCGGCCAGCGCGCAGATCGCATCCGGATCGCAGGTGCTGATGCAGACTACTGCCAGCGGCGGACGCTCGCGTTCGGCGCCAGTGTCGCGCGCATCGGCCAGGCCGCCGGCACCCTCCAGGACCGCTTCGACCTGCTCGGTGTTGAACACGGCAACCACGCAGCAGTCGCAGCGTCCGGCGATGTCGGCGATGGACCGCGCGCGCTGGTCTGCCGGCAACCCGAGGCGCTCGGCCGCGCCGGCATCGACGTCGTAACCGACCACGGTGAAGCCGGCCGAAGTCAGGCGCGCCGCGGCGGCCGAGCCCATCAGGCCGAGCCCGATCACGCCGATGGTGCTACCCGGGGGCGTCGTGAGGCGGGGTGGTTTCATGTCTGCTCCGGCGGCGGATCGCGGTGATCGCGAGGAGCGCGGATTATAGGCGTTGCCGCCGGATGCCCGATTGGCTAGGATCACCAACGCACCGTGCGAACGTGCCGCCAGAGCATGTCCGGCCCCCCCCTGCCCCCCTGGGGTCAGGTCTTGAGTTTTGTCTCGGTCCAGGGCAAGCCAACAAGAGGAGTTCCATCCCATGTCGTCCGTGTTCCCGCGTCGCGCCGGCGGCGCGCTGCTCGCCGCCACCCTCGCCTCGCTGCCGTTCGCCGCCGGCGTGCATGCGCAGTCCTACCCGACTCGTGCGATCAACATGATCGTGCCGGTGCAGGCCGGCAGCGGCGCCGACGCCATCCTGCGAATCGTCGCGCAGCGGATGAGCGACAACCTCAAGCAGCCGATCGTGCTCGAGAACGTTCCCGGTGCGGCCGGCGTGATCGGCGCCGAACGCGCGGCGCGCGCGCCCGCCGACGGCTACACGATCTTCGGCAGCAACGACGGCACGCTCAACATGACGCCGCACCTGCGCAAGAAGGTCAACTACGACACGCTGGAGAGCTTCGAGCCGGTCAGCCTGCTCGCCAACATCACCTGGGTGCTGATCGCCAACCCGAGCCTGCCAGCGAAGACGGTAAAAGACCTGATCGCACTGGCGAAGGCCAACCCGGGCAAGATCGACTATGCCTCCGGCGGCGTCGGCAGCCCGCAGCACATCGCGATGGAACTGTTCTCGCTGCAGGCTGGCGTGAAGATGAATCACGTGCCGTACAAGGGTGCGACCCAGGCGGCGTCCGACGTGGTCAGCGGCCATGTGCCGACCATGTTCACCGCGCTGTCGATCGTGCTGTCGCAGATACAGGCAGGCAAGGTGCGCGCGCTCGCGGTCGGTGGCTCGAAGCGGTTCCCGCAGATTCCAAACGTGCCGACGGTGTCCGAGTCTGGCCTGCCCGGCTTCGAGTACGTGACCTGGGCCGGTCTCTACATGCCACGCGGCACGCCCAAGACGATGATCGACCGGCTGCATGCCGAAGCCGCGAAGGCGATGGCTGATGCCGACGTGCGCGAGAAGCTGACCGCGCTCGGCCTCGAACCGGTCGGCTCGACGCCCGAAGAGCTGCGCAGGATCACGCGCTTGGGCTTCGAGCGGATGGGCAAGACGATCCGCGCGGC
>CAMDXD010000098.1 GCA_945877995.1 Bordetella parapertussis | reverse complement strand
CTCTGCCGCGTTGGTGGGGGCCGGATCGCTGCCGCTCTTGAGCATGCGTTCGACGGTGTCCGGCTCGCGCAGGATCTTCCCGAGGTCGGCCACCCAGCGGTCGACGATCGCCACCGGCAGCTTCGCCGGCCCGATGATGCCGAACCAGGTGTCGTACACGAAGCTGGGCATGCCGGACTCGGTCATCGCAGGTACGTCGGGGAAGCCACTGGCCCGCTTGCCGGAGGTGACCGCGATCGGGCGCAGCCGGCCTTCGCGCAGCACCGGTGCGATCGCGGCCACCGGGAACACGTAGTAGTGGACGCGGCCGGCGAACATCTCGGACAGCGCATCGGACAACAGCTTGAACGGCACATGCACGGTATCGATGCCGGCCGCCTGGCGGAAGAATTCGCCGGCCATGTGCGAACCGCTGCCGATGCCGGCAGAGCCCATGTTGAGCTGGCCGGGTCGCGACTTCGCGTGCGCGAGGAACTCGGGCAGCGTCTTCACCGGCAACTGCTGCGCGACGACCAGTATGTTGGCGAGCGATGCGATCTGCATCACCATCGTGAAGTCCTCGATCGGACGAAACGGCAGCTCGCGCTGAAGCAGCGGCGCCGCCAGGTGTGGCGTGCCGACCAGCGCCATCGTGTAGCCGTCCGGCGCGGCTGCGGCCACCAGCTGGCCGCCGAGGATGCCACCGCCGCCCGGCCGGTTGTCGACCACCACCTGCTGGCCCCAGGTCTCGAACAGGCGTGCGCCCAGCGTGCGCCCGAGGAAGTCGCTCGCCGCACCCGGCGGGAACGGCACCACCAGCCGCACCGGACGCACCGGGTACTTCGCCTCGGCCGCCAGCGCCGTACCTGGCGCCGCTAGTGCCGTGGCCACGGTCGCCGCCGCGGTACCGCCCAGCGCGACCATCACGGTCGCCAGCATGCCGGCGAACCTAGACCTGCGGTGGCCAGCGCCCTGCCTGCTGCCCGAAAGCCATCCGGATACGTTCATCGCTTTTCCTCCTCCAGGAACGACGGAACCCGCTGGCAGGGTCGCCTTTGCGTGCATGGCGGCCTCCATCAGCCGGTGACGAAAAACCGCAGCGGCACCGAATGCAGGTTCTCTGCACCGGTCTCGGTGATGCGCACCAGATTGCCGAGCTGCACGCCGGCGCGCTCGTCCTCGGTGACGATGTTCGGCTGCAGCACCACGCACATGTTCTTCTCGAACACGAACGGGGCAATCGAGCGGCCCTTGGCGGTGCGCCGCGTGCCGAGGTTCGGCGGCAGCAGGCCGACGCCGAAGCCATGCAGGAAGGAGTCGTTGATGGTGAAGCCGCGCTCGTGGATCACCTCGGCCGCGTCGAGCAGGTCGTCGCTGGTGGCGCCCGCACGCAGTACCTCGAGCCCGCGCTGGTAGGACTCGAGCGCGACCGCGCACAGCGATGCATAGCGCGCGCCGGGCGCCTCGCCGATGAAGATCGGCCGCTGGATCTGCCCCGAGTAGCCCCAGTGGCTGATGCTGATCTCGTTGTTCACCACGTCGCCCTTGCGCAGCACACGCTGGGTGAGGTTCTGCCTGGGCACGCAGGCGGAGGCCTCGTCCTGGCCACCGGAGGAGAGGTAGCACAGGTGCGGCAGGCCACCGGCGGCAAAGCCGGCCGATTCGACGATCGCGCCGAGTTCCGCCTCGCGCAGCCCGGCATGCGCCCCGTCGATCAGCGCCTGCAGCGCGGCATCGGTCAGCTGTGCGCCTAGGCGCAGCCATTCGATCTCTTCGTCGCTCTTCACCTGCCGCAGGTTGCGGAACTTCGGCGTCACCTCGCGGAAGATCCAGCCCGGCAGCAGCTTCTGCCAGGTGAGCCAGTCGGCGGCCGGCACATCGCCGACCCAGCCGAGCACGCCGGGTGCGCTACCAGAATCGAGCAGGAAGCGCGCGATCGTGGCCGCCGAATCGGCGCCACCCCAGCGCGTCTCGATCGAGGCCATCTCGCGCGCGTTGGGCACATGGTTGTGCGACTGCGCGAACAGCACAGGCGCGCCGCCGTCGACCATCGCCACGTAGTTGTTGCGGTTACCGAAGAAACCGGACAGCCAGAGCACGTCGGCCTGCATGTGGCGCGACATGCCGGAATGGCCGTAAACCACGAGCGCCGCGAGGCCCTCGCTGGACATCAGCGTGCGCGCACGCGCATGCCGCCGCTCGAACTCGGCATCGGAGAAACGGGGATACAGGGAATCGGGGATGGCGTCGGGCATGTTCAGCCTCCGAGCGTCTTGAAATAGCCGGTGGGATAGCGTTCGCCGGCACCGGCGCCGGGGCGGAACGCTTCGGAGAGCTCGACGATATCCGCAGGGGTCAACACGAGGTCGACCGCCGCAACGTTCTGCTCGAGGTACTGCTGCTGCTTGGTGCCCGGGATCGGCACGATGTCCTCGCCCTGCGCCAGCAGCCAGGCGAGCGCCACCTGCGCGGTCGTCGCGCCGAGCCGGTCGGCGATGCGCTGCAGCGGCGCGAGCAGTTCCAGGTTCTTCTCGAGGTTGCCCGCGTGGAAGCGCGGATGGATGCGCCGCCGGTCGTTCGGCGCGATGTCGTCAAGCGAGCGCACGCGCCCGGTCAGCAGCCCTCGTCCCAGCGGCGAGTAGGGCACGAAGCCGATGCCGAGCTCGCGGCAGGCGGGCAGGATCTCGCGCTCGACATGGCGCTCCCAGAGCGAATACTCGGTCTGCAGCGCAGCCACCGGATGCACGGCACTCGCGCGCCGCAGCGTGTCGGCACCGGCCTCGCAGAGGCCCAGGAAGCGCACCTTGCCCTGCTGGACCAACCTGGCCATCGCGCCCCAGGTCTCCTCGAACGGCACGTCCGGGTCGATCCGATGCAGGTAGTACAGATCGATGGTGTCGACCCCGAGCTGCTTCAGGCTCTTGTCGCAGGCCTGCGGCACGTAGTCCGGCCTGCCGTTGTAGCCCTTCTTGCCGCCGGGCAGGTCGAAGTTGCCGAACTTCGAAACCACCACCACGCCCTCGCGGCGACCACGGATCGCCTCGGCGATCAGCTGCTCATGGCGGCCCTTCTGATAGGCATCGGACGAATCGAGGAAGTTCACCCCGAGGTCGAGCGCCCTGCGCATCGTCGCGACCTGCACCTCGCCGTCGGCCTCGCCGAAGTTGGTCGTGGTGCTGCCCATGCCCAGGCCGATGGCGGAGACCTGCAGGCCATGGCGTCCGAGGGTACGGGTCTTCATCGGGGCATCCCTGGTCCGGTCAGTCGGCGGTGATGCCGGCTGCCTTGATGATCGGCGTCCAGCGGGTGATCTCTTCCGCCACGAAACGGCCCAGTTCCGCCTGGGAGGAGGAGACGACCTCGATGCCCTGCTTGAGGATGGTCTCGCGAACCTCCGGCATCGCGAGGATCTCGATCACCGCCTGGTGCAGCTTGTCGACCACCGGCTTCGGCGTCTTCTGCGTGGTGAACAGCCCGAACCAGAGGCGCGCCTCGAACTGCGGCAGTCCGGCCTCGGCCGAGCCCGGGATGTCCGGAGCGCCGACGAAGCGCTTCGGGCTCGACACGACGAGCGGACGCATCTTTGCCGCCCCGCCCGCCTTCAGTTGCCCGGCCACCGTTACCGGCGACAGGAACGCCACCTGGACGTCGCTTGCCAGGAGCCCGGTCAGCGCGAAACCGGCGCTCTTGTACGGCACGTGCTCCATCTCGATGCCGGCCACCTTCTTGAACAGTTCGCCCGACAGGTGGCTGATGGTGCCGTTGCCCGCGGAGCCGTAGGTGAGGCGTCCCTTCTGCCTCGCATAGGCGATGAGTTCCTTGACGCTGGTGACCGGCACGCTGGCGTTCACAACCAGCGCGGTGACGCCCTGCGCCACCATGGAGATCGGCTGCAGGTCGCGCACCGGGTCGTAGCCAAGCTTCGGGTACAGGGTGACCGCACTGACCATCGGCCCGGCATGCCCCATCACCAGCGTGTGTCCATCCGGCGTTGCCCGCGCCGCAACTTCGGTCGGGATCGTGCCGCCGGCGCCCGCACGGTTGTCCACGACCACCGGCTGGCCCCAGCGTTCGGTCAGCTTCTGGCCGACCACCCGCGACAGGTAGTCGGCAGTGCTGCCCACGCCCTGGCCCATGATGCGCAGCGGCCGGTTCGGGAAATCCTTTGCAGCGTCGGCCTGGGCGAACGCAGCGCCGGACACGGCCAGCGCGAGCGCACCGGCGGCCGCCTGCAGGCAGGGAGCGGCGGACTTCAGTGGGTTGCAATGGCGTTTCATGGTCATCTCCTCCGGTTTCGACGCGAGCCGGTCGGTGCAGCGCGCCGTCGGCTTCTCTGTACAGGTTGACGAATGCACGGCTACTGGGCCTTCGCGCCCGAGGCCTTCACCACCTTGCCCCACAGATCGATCTCGGAGCGGATGTAGGCCGCGAACTCCGCCGGCGTGCTGTCGAGCACGTCCATGCCCTGGGCCGCCAGCTTCTGCCGGTTGCCCGGGTCCTGCAGCACCTTGCGCATCTCGGCGTTGAGCAGGTTGACGATCGGCTCGGGCGTGCCGCCGGTGGCGGAGAAACCGAACCAGGCGGCGATCGAGAAGCCGGGCACGCCGCTCTCGGCGATCGTCGGCAGGTCGGGCAGCGACGGGATGCGCCTCGCGTTGGTGACGCCCAGCGTGCGCAGCTTGCCCGCCTGCACGATGCCAGACACCACCGACACGCTGGCGAACGAGGCGATGGTCTCGCCCGAGAGCACCGCGTTGATCGACAAAGGCGTGCTCTTGTAGGCGATGTGCGTCAGCTTCGTTCCGGTGAGCATGCCGAACAGTTCGCCGGCCATGTGCTGCGAGGTACCGGTGCCACCCGACGAATAGGTGAGCTCATCCGGCTTCTGCCGCGCCAGCGCGATGAAGTCCTTCACCGTCTTCACTGGCAGCGACGGATGCACGACCAGCATGTTCGGGCTGGATGCCGCCAGGATGATCGGCGCGAAGTCCTTGATCGGGTCGAAGGCCAGCTTGCCGTACAGCGTCGGATTGATGCCGTGCGTGCTGATGGTGGTGATGAACAGCGTGTAGCCGTCGGGCGCAGCGCGCGCCGCGAGTTCAGCCGCGACGTTGCCGCCGGCACCCGGACGGTTGTCGACGACCACCTGCTGGCCGAGCGAACGCGACAGGCCATCGGCCATCAGCCGGGACAGGTTGTCGCCGGCAGAACCCGGCCCGAGCGTGACCAGGAGGCGGATCGGCTTGATCGGATACTTCGGTGCCTGGGCCAGTGCACTGCCGGCCGCCAGCAGCGCGGTCGGAAGGATTACCGACGCGATCACCGCACCGATGGTGTCACGGGGCGCGGCACGATTCATTCAGCCACCACGGCGACGCCCTGGATCTCGATCAGCAGACCGGGCCGCGCGAAGTGCGAGACGGTGATCAGCGCACTCGCTGGATACTTTCCGTCGGGGAAGCGCTTGCCGCGCAGCGCGACGAACCTGTCGCCGTTGCGCGGGTCGTTGATGAACACCGTCATCGTGACCATGTCGGCGAGCGTGCCACCGGCGCGCGCGATGGTCGCCCCGAGCAGGTCGAAGATGCGCTCGGCCTGCGCTTCGAAGTTCCCGGACAGATCCTTGCCATCGGCATCGGTCAGCGCGGTCTGGCCGGCGAGCCAGACGATGCGCCCGCCCTCGGTGATCACGGCTGGCGAATAGGCGCGGCCCTTGTGGGCCTCGCCGGTGGGCAGGTGTTCCTTCTTCATGGAAGCGTTCCCCTTCTTGTAATGGATGTTGCCGACTACTCGGCCTTCGCGCCCGACTCGCGCACCACCTTGCCCAGCCGCGCGACCTCGGCGACCAGGAACTTGTCGAACTGCTCAGGGCTCATCGACATCGTCTCGGCGCCCTGGGTCAGGAAAAGCTCGCGCACTTCAGGCATCGACAGCACCTTGTTCACGTCGCGGTTCAGCCGGTTGACCAGCGCACGCGGCGTCTTCGAAGATGCCAGCAGGCCGAACCAGCCGTCGAAACCGGCGTTCGGATAGCTCTCGACCAGCGCCGGCAGGTCGGGCAGCACCGACGAGCGCTTGTTGGTGCCGACTGCGAGGCCGAGCAGCTTGCCTGCCTTCAACTGGCTGAGCGAGGCGACCAGCGGCACCATGAAGAAGTCGACGCGCCCGCCGATCACGTCGGTCAGGCCCTCGGGCACGCCCTTGAACGGCACGTGCTGCGCCTGGATGCCGAGCGCGGCGCGCACCACTTCGCCATTCAGGTGGGTGGAACTGCCGATACCGGCCGATGCATAGAGCAGCCCGTTCGGACGCTTCTTCGCCAGTTCGACCAGGTCGCGCACCGACTTCACGCCGGACGAGGGCGACACCACCAGCACGTTCGGCACGATGGCCACCGGCGCGATGCCGGAGAAATCCTTCACCGTGTCGAACGGCAGTTTGGCAGCGAGCGTCGCGTTGGCCGCATGGCCGGAGGACACCATGAGGATCGTGTGGCCGTCGGGGTTGGCCTTGAGCATCAGGTCGGTGCCAACGATGCCGAGCGCTCCCGGCCGGTTGTCGGACAACACCTGGTGGCCCCAGGCCTCCGTCAGCCGTACAGCCAGCGCCCGCGCGAGGATGTCGGTCGCACTGCCGGCGGAGAAGGGCACGACGATCCGCACCGGGCGGTTCGGGAAATCCTGGGCCTGTGCATTCAGCGACATGGCGGCGGCGGCAACGGCGGCACCTGCGAGCAAGCGGTTCATGAAATCTCCTGGGACGTTTGACGGGCTGCTCGGGCAGCCTCGCACTGTGGATCCTGCTCGGGCCGCTCGGGCGGCCTCTGTTCGAAGGGTCGGCATGCCGGCCCGGTGCATCGGACGCGCGGGCTACCGCTTCGGCAGCCCGAGGCAGGCCGCCATCCAGTCGGCGGTCTGCGTGCGGTAGCGGTACGCGCGGTTGTTCACCACGTGGTTGCCATCCTCGACCATCAGCAGCTCGACCGGGCCACCGGCCTCGCGCGCGAGGCGCTCGGCGTCATGCCACGGGATGATACGGTCCTGCTTGCCGGCGACGATGAACAGCGGACAGGTGATCTTCGAGGCGAGCCCTTCCAGCGACAGCGTGAGCGCCGCCTTGCGGCCTTCCTCGGGGGTCGCGCACTTGGCGCGCACCTGGAACGCACGACGGGTGAGTTCCGGCAGCCCGTCCCAGTTGGCACCCATATTGTACGGACCGGACAATGCGATGCAGGCCTTCGCGCGCTTCTCGAACGCAGCCGCGCGCGGCGCGTAGTAGCCGCCAAGCGACACGCCCCAGAGTGCAGCACGGCCATGGTCGATGTCGCTGCGCGTCTCGAGCCAGTCGAACACCGCCTTCACCGGCACTTCGTAGTCGCCGCGGATCGGGAACGCGTACTCGGCCTCGCCCTGCCCCGGGCCATCGAACGCCAGCGTGGCGATGCCGCGCTCGAGGAAGTTGCGCTCATAGGCGTCCATCTCTTCCTTGCACGAGTCGAGACCCATGCACATCACCAGCACCGGCGGGCGCACGCTGCCGGCCGGCTTGCGCAACTCGCCCTTGAGCGTGGTACCCATGTAGGGAATCTCGACCCGCTCGCCGGGCGGGTCGATCAGCGGCAGCGCCTTCGCGCGCGATGCCACCGCCTTCATGTGCGCCCACTTCATCTGATCGAGGTCGTCGACGAACACGAACTTCGCAAAGTGATGGCAGACGGCGGCGCGCGAGAAGTGCTCACCGGCCGACAGGCGGTGCCCGGCGGCGAGGTCGGCCTCGCCGAGCGCGTCGTGCACGTCGCCGCGGGCGACCCATGCCTTGCACCAGTCGCTCCAGGAGGCGAGGCTGCCGGTGACGTCCTGGAAGTCGGTCAGCGGAATGCCATTGGCGATCAGGCGCGGCGCCCAGTGCGCCAGCGCGGACTGCAGTTGTGAATCGGCCATCGTGTCGGTCTCCTCTCCGGCGGGCCCGGCATGGCTCGGCGACTGTCTCGGGACGGGATCGCGCCGACGCTCGCAAGGCCAGAGAATGCTAGCCGCGCCCCTGACCGGCCGTCAACCAGAAACAGGTTTGGTTCGATACTGCCGCACCAATGTCACCTGGTCGGCAGGACGCAGGCTGCCTAGATGATCGAGGGCCTTTTTTGCTGCGGTGCACCACATTTGCCGCACTGCAGGATATGCCCGCATTGAACCAATCGGCGCATTGGTTTACTTTCAGCAGGACCATGGCATCCCGCATCCTTGACCGAGCCTCGACGCGCCAATTGCGCACGTTCGTGCTCGCGCAGGCGGGCGCGGCCAACGGCCCTGGCCGCAAGCTGCCAACCGAGCGCGAGTTCGCGCTGCGCTTCGCCCTGCCGCGCAACGCGGTCCGGCGGACGCTGGCCGACCTGGAGGCAGAAGGCCGCATCCGCCGCGAGGTCGGGCGCGGCACCTTCATCTCGGCAGTGCCGACGCCGGCGCCGACCGACCTGCCGACCGTCGCCCGCGCGAGCCCCGGGGAACTGATGGATGCGCGACTGCGCATCGAGCCCGCCGCGGTCGAACTGATCGTGGTCAACGCCACCCCGGCCGACTACGAACGCATGGACCACTGCCTCGACCGCGCCGAAGCGGCGGTGACGCTCGGCGAGTTCGAACTGTGGGATGCCGCGCTCCACCAGGCGATGGCCGCGGCGGCCCACAATGCATTGATCGTCGGCATCTTCGAACTGTTCCACGCCGCGCGACAACAGACCGCGTTCGGCAAGCTGCGCGACCGGATCGTCACCGAGACGCTGCGGCTGGAGTACCAGCGCCAGCATCGCGCCATCGTCGCCGCGCTCAAGGCGCGCGATGCCGCCGCCGCACGCGCGGCGGTCACCGCCCACCTCACCTGCGCGCACCGGAACCTGTTCGAGGGCTGAGCGCATCAGGCAGCGGCCGGATTACGCCCGAGCCGCGGCCGCAGCACGCCGAGCACGACGTTGAGCAGCGACAGCGCGAGGATCGTCCACAAGCCGAACCATTCGGTGCGCAGCAGTTCAGCCATAAGCGCCGGATCCGCCTGCCCGTCCAGCGCACCGGCCGACAGTTCCGCCACGCGACGCGAGGTGCCCTGCACCGTCACCAGCGTGCCTTCCAGCAGGCCGATGCCGGTGAGCGCCTTCGCCCAAACCCAGCGCGCCTGGCAGAACGGGTAATGCACGGCCATCGCGAGCAGGCCGCTCAACAGCACGACCAGCAGTGATGGCAGCAGCAGGTACTTCGACACCGCGAGGATGGACTGGCGCACCGCCGCGTACTCGGCAAGCGAGGTGTCCGGAGCGGTCAATACCAGGATCAGGTGGGCGGCCAGCGCGCCGGTCATGCCGATCCCGCCGATCTCGTGCATCAGTTTGAGGAAACGCTTCATGCCGTCACTCCGCCGCCCAGTCGCCCAGTAGCCGCCGGCACAAGTGTAATCGCGCGCATGCGGACGGGGACGAAAGACCCCGCTGGCGCGGGTTTCCGGCGCGAGCGCGCTGCTTGCGCCAGGCTGGGCCAGCGTGTCGCAGAGATCTCATGGTCGGGCCCTGACCAGAACCCGGGCCGGGGCGGCGGCCGTGCTGCTCCGGGAGAAGGGGGTCGCGTTACTGCGGCGGCTTCACGCCGGCCTTCTCGGCCTGGATGCGCAGCGCGGTGATCGTGTTGTCAGGCCCCACCTCGGCCGACATGAACACGTAGATGCCGGGCGCGAGCGCCGACCGGTCGGCCGGATCGGTGGTCACCACCGGCGTGCCGGCCGGCACCCGGATGCGCTGCATGCCGCCCTTGTAGACCATCGTGATCTCGTTGCCGCTGCTGGTCTGCACGCTGGCTTCGAGATACGCGTTGGTCATCGACGCGCCCGGTTCGAGGTCCCAGTCGGCATGGCCCTCGTTCGCGGTCTTCGGGATCGTGTGCACCTCGCGTGCGACCAGCACGCCGTCGGCTCCCTTCACCGCGGTGACGCCGACGAATGCATTCTTCGGCAGGTCGGCGAGTTGCAGTGCGCGCGCGGTCGCCACCGTGGTCTTCCCGGTCATGCGCACCCTCAGCGCGGTACCGTCGCGCGATTTCAGCGACAGCACGTCGCCGTCGATCGCGGTGATGGTCGCCCGGATGCGGATGTTCTGCGACGCCTGCGCGAATGCGGCCGCCGTGCAGCAGAGCAGCGCCAGGACGGCGGTGACACGGATGAATCTTTTCATGCGAGTGCTCCTTCGATCAGCGCGACGAGCGCCGTGGGTTGTTCGAGCATCGGACAGTGGCCGCTGCCGGATATGGAAGCATACGTCGCACCCGGAATCAGCGACGCCATCCGCTCGGCCAGTTCCGGCGGCGTCGTGCGGTCGAGTTCGCCGCACAGGACCCAGGTCGGGACCGTCAGCGCGGGCAGCCGGTCGGCCAGGTCGAGCGCCGCCAGCGCACGGCAGGCCCGTGCGAAAGCAGCCGGGTCGGCAGTCGCCAGGCGCCGCTTGCGGTCCGCGACCACGACCGGGTTGGCCTGCTGGAACGGTTCGGGGAACATGCGGCCGATCGCAGCATCGAGGACGGTCTCCATGCCGCCCTCGGTGACCTTGCCGGCCATCATGCCGAACGGGATGCGCCCGGCCTCCGGGAAGCCCGCATTGACGTCGGCGGCCAGCAGCCGGCGGATGCGGCCCGGGTTGTCGAGCGCGAACACCGTCGCGACGAACGCACCGAAACCGTTGGCGAAAAGGTCGGCCGTCACCGGCAGCGCCAGTGCGTCCATCGCCTCGCGCAGGAACGCGGCATAGCCGGCGATGGTCTCCAGCGGGCGAGCCGCACTCGCGCCATACCCGGGCAGGTTGATCGTGGTCACCCGGCGCGACCTGGCGAGCACCGGGGCAATGCCCTCGAACACGCTGGCATCGGTCAGCAGCGAATGGATCAGGACCAGTTCCGGGCTGCTGCCCGACGGGCCACCCCACTGATGGTATTCGACGGCGTGTCCAGTCACTTCGATGACGGGCATGGCAGGTCCTTTGTCTGGCGGATGGGGGATGGGGGATGG
>CAMDXD010000097.1 GCA_945877995.1 Bordetella parapertussis | reverse complement strand
CAATGCTGTGCCACGAAGCCGAGGCCGGCGACCCGTCGGCCCTGTCGGCCCTGGAAGCGGACATCGTGTACGAGAGTCGCGGCTGCACCTTCGAGTACGGCACACAGGTCGCGCATGTCGCGGTCGATGTCGAGACCGCGCAGATCGAGGTGCTGCGCCTGCTGACCGTCGAGGACTGCGGCAATACCGTCAACCCGATGATCGTGCACGGCCAGGTGATCGGCGCATCGGTGCAGGGCCTGTCAGGCACACTGCTCGAGGAGTTCGTCTACGACCGAGACGGCCAGATGCTGTCGGGCACCTTCGCCGACTACCTGATCGCCACCGCCACCGAGTTTCCGCGCGTCGAGGCGATCAGCGTGAACCTCGCCCCATCGTCGCACAACGCCCTCGGCCTGAAAGGCGTCGGCGAAGGCGGCACCGAGGGCGTCGGTGCTGCGGTCGCCAACGCGGTGGCCGACGCGCTGCGCGACTTCGACCTGAAGCTGACCGAGCTTCCGCTCAGCCCCGACCGGCTGGCGCGTGCACTGCGAGAAAGTCGACGATCGCGCGGTTGAACAGCGCCGGCTGTTCCACGTTCGACAGGTGGGACGCATCCGGGATGATCACCAGCTGCGAGCCGGGCAGGTTGCGGTGGATCTCGCGCGCCATCTCCGGCGGCGTCCCGTGGTCCTGGTCGCCGACCATCACCAGCACCGCGCAGGTGATCTCGTGCAGGCGGTGCGCGAGGTCGACCCGTGCGATGGCCGCGCAGCAGCCGGCGAAGCCGTCCGGGGGCGTGGCCAGGATGTCGGCGCCGATGCGCGCCATCACGTCGGGCCGGGCAGCCCGGAACGGGGCAGTGAACCAGCGCGCCAGCGTGCTCTCGACCAGCGCCTGCATGCCCTGTGCCTGCGCGATGTGGATGCGTTCGCCCCACATCTCGAGCGCGTTGGGCGGGCGCTTGCTGGTCGTGTCGGCGAGCACCAGGCTCTCGAACACGCCCGGGTGCGCGAGGGCGTACGTCTCGCCGATCATGCCGCCCATCGACAGGCCGATCCAGTGCGTGCGCCGGATTCCGAGGTGCGCGAACAGGCCGTGCACGTCCTCGGCGAGTTCGTCCAGCGTGTACGGGCCGGGCGGCGCGCTCGAGTGGCCATGGCCTCGGGTATCGAAGCGCAGCACGCGGAAGCGCGTCGCGAGCACGTCCATCTGGTCGTCCCACATCGACACGTTGCAGCCGAGCGAGTGCGACAGCGTGAGCCATGGGCCGGTACCGCCGGTGCGGTCGTCGATGACGTAGTGGATGTCGATGCCGTTGGTTCGAACCTTCATCATGCGCTCCTGACGTAAGATGGAATGATCGCACGAGGCATGGAGGAGGAAGAAGATGGCATACGATCCGCACGTCCGACCAGCTGAACGCCTGCCGCGCATACCGCAGGAACAGTGGACCGACGAACAGCGCAAGGTCGCAGCGGACATCGCTGCAGGCCCTCGCGGAGAACTGCGAGGGCCTTTCATCGCGCTGCTGCGCAGCCCCGGCGTCGCCGGCCCGATGCAGGAACTCGGCGAGTACCTGCGCTACCGCTCGCCGCTCGACCGCCGGCTGGCCGAGATGGCCACGTTGATGGCCGCGCGCCACTGGACCCAGCAGTACGAGTGGAACTCGCACCACCAGCATGCGATGAAGGCCGGGCTGTCGCCGCAGGTCGCGCAGGCCATCGCCGAAGGGCGTCGTCCGACGTCGATGGCGAGGGACGAGACCCTGCTCTACGACATGCTGACCGAGGCACTGCAGAACAAGTGCGTGAGCGACCTCACCTACGACGCGGCGAAGGTGTTCTTCGGCGAACAGCAGCTGATCGACCTGGTCATCATCGCCGGCTACTACGCGATGCTGGCGATGCTGCTGAACGTCGCGCGCGCCGCGCTGCCGGAGGGACGGCAGCCCCAGCTGCCGCCGTTCCCGTACTGATCGCACCGGCCAGGCAGCCGCCTCCAGGGGCGGCAAGCCTGGCCGCTCAGCTCACGAGCTGGAGCGTATCGGTATTCGCATAGTCGGACAGCAACTCGCAGCCGTCCGCGGTAACGCGGATCATGTCCTTCAGCTGCATGCCGTAGCCATGGCCCGTGCGATAGCACAGCGGCTCGATGCTGAACACCATGTCGGCCTCGATGATCTGGTCGCGGTCGCGGCCGATGATCGGGTTGTTGCCGAGGTAGGGTTCTTCATGCAGGTGAAGGCCGATGCCGTGGCCGACGAACGAAATCGGCGCGAGCTCCATCTCGGTCAGCTTGCGGATGAACGCGCCGTAGACTTCGCGGCAACTCACCCCGGGCTTGATCATGTCGAGCAGCTGGTACTTGCATTCGACCAGGTGCTTCCAGATGCGTTCGGCATGCGGTGGCGCCTCGCCGACCACCGCGGTGCGGCACACGCCCGCCTGGTAGCCGCTGATCACGGAGAAGATCTCGACCCGGCAGACATCGCGCGCCACCAGCTTGCGCTCGGTCGGACCGACGTTGGGCAGCTGGCTGCGCTCGCCGGTGGCGACGATCATCAGCTTGAACTGCTCGGCGCCCAGCGCGTAGATGTTGCGCGTGAGCGCGGCTGCGATGTCCATCTCGCTGTCGCCCGGATGCACCGAAGACAACGCGTCGGTGATCGCCTGGTCTGCGATGCGCGACAGCCGGCGCATCAGCGCGATCTCGTCGGCGGTCTTCGACTGGCGCAGCAACGCGAGCATCGCCTCGCACGGTTCGAAGCGGGCACCCGGCATCGCCCGCACCAGCGCGGCGAAGTCGCCTGCCGGCAGGTAGTCCATCTCGATGCCGACCTTGCCCGACGCGAGGCCGAACTCGCCCAGCGACCGGGACAGCGCCTCCATCGGCGAATCGGTGAACTCGGCCCAGATGCGCACCGGCATCTCGGGCGCACGGTTGCGCACCGTGGTCTCTTCCATGTCGACGGCGACCAGCGCGTTGCGGCCGTCGGCCGTCACGATGCTCATCGCATGCCGGTGGCGCATCAGCGGCTGCGACGGCACGACGAAGCCGCTGAGCCAGCCGAAGTTCTCCGGCGACACGGTGACCACGGCATCCAGCCCGGCCTGCTTCATGGCGGCGACCAGCCGCGCGACGATCTCAGCTCTCAAGTTCTGTCCTCACGGTTCTCTATTCGCGCACGAGGTACTTCTCGACCTTGGCCAGGTCGACGTCGATGCCCATGCCCGGACCCGTCGGCACCTCGATCGCGCCATCGACCAGGCGCATGGGTTCAGCCAGCAGGTCGTCCTTGTAGTAGATGCCCCCGACCTGGCCGTGCTGCGCCTCGGCCGGCGTCGACACCGGCACCACGCACGACAGCGTGACCGCCGGCGCGGCGGCGGCCAGGTGGATGTTGGCAAGGTTGCCGACACCGGTCTCGACCGACCCGTTGACGTTGCACAGGATGCCGGCCGCGCGGCACACCGCGGCGACTTCCATCGCGCGGTACAGCCCGCCCGGCTTGGTGGTGTAGATCGAGACGATCTGCACCGCGCCCTGGGCGATGATCTGCACGACATCGTGCGCATTCCAGGCGCTTTCGTCGGCCATCACTGGCGTGTCGATCGCGCGTGCGACCTGCGAGATGCGCTCGATGCCCATCACCGGCTGCTCGGCGTACTTCAGGCCGTAGGTTTCCATCGCGCGCAGCGTGCGGATCGCCTCGCCCGGGGACGCATAGCCCTCGTTCGCATCGACGCAGAGTTCGACGTCGGGCCCGACCGCAGCGCGGATCACCCGCACGATCTCGATGTCGCGCTTCGGGTCGACGCCAACCTTGATCTTGATCGTGCGGATGCCTTCCGCGGCGACCTTCGCGACTTCGCGCTCGGCCTCTTCGATGCCGATCAGGCCGATGGAATGGGTGACCGGCACCCGCATGCGCGAGGCGCCGCCGAGCAGCGCGTGCACGGGCACGCCCAGGCGGCGGCCCGCGAGGTCATAGGCTGCGAACTCGACAGACGCCTTGGCGTATGGATAACCCTTCACCACCGCGTCCATCCGCTGGTGCAGGGCGGCGAAGTTGCCCGGGTCCATGCCCTTGACTGCCGGAGCAAGGTAGCGGTCGATGACCAGTGCTACGATCGACGAGGACTCCCCGAAGTAGCGGCCGAACTCGCCGCCCCAGTCCTTCAGCGCCGGCGCCTCGCCCCAGCCGACGGCACCGTCCTCGTCGGTCATGCGGGTGAGGACGTAGCGCCCGATCGGCTCGGTCAGGCCGGTCCACTTGTGCTCTCGCCGTGTCGGCAACTGCACGAGCATGGTCTCAACCGATACGATCCTGCTCATCCCCGCCCCTGCATGTCTGGCTGCGTGCGCAGCCAACGCGGCCGCCCGTGTGATCACGAAGGTTGACCGTGATCACAGCGGGTGTCAAGCCGGGGCGGGCCCTCGCGCCAAGGTCACTCGGGCTGGATACCTGCCTTGCGGATCAGCTTGCCGAACTCGGCCAGTTCGTTCCGGATGGTGGCGGCGTACTGCTCCGGCGTGTCACCGATGGTTTCGTAGCCGAGCGAGTCGAAGCGCGCCCGGATTTCCGGCGTCTTCAGCGTGTTGATCACCGCGGTGTGCAGGCGAGTGACGATCTCCTTCGGAAGGTTGGCCGGCCCCATGAGGCCGAAGCGTCCCTCCAGGGGGGTGATCTTGAAGCCCGACTCGATCACCGTGGGCACGTCGGGCACTGCCGCGACGCGCTTCGCGCCGAAACCGGCCAGCATGCGCAGGCGTCCGTCCTTCGCCATGCTGATCACCGGCCCCAGGTCGGCGATCATCATGTCGATCTCGCCCGCGACCACCCCGGCCAGCGCCGGGCCGGTCCCCTTGTAGGGCACGTGCAGCAGCGCCAGGCCGGTCGCGGCCGCAAGCAGTTCGCCGCCGATGTGGGAGGTGGCACCGGGGCCGGACGAGCCATAGCTCAGGAAGGACGTCTTGCCCTTGCCCAGGCGCTGCAGATCCGCCAGGGTCTTCGCCGGGACGCGCGGGTTGATCGCCACCACATACGGCGTCGTGACGATCGAGGAGACCGGGGTGAAGTCTTTCACCGAATCGTAGGCGAGCTTCTTGTACAGGTAGGGCGCGAACACGAAGCTGCTCTGGCTGCCATAGGTCAGCGTATAGCCGTCCGGCGCGGCGCGGGCGACGATCTCGGAACCGATCGTGCCGCCGGCACCGCCGCGGTTCTCGAGCAGGATCGGCTGCCCGAGCAGTTCACTCAGCTTCGGGCTGACCGCACGCGCGACGATGTCCGCCGGACCACCGGGGGCGAACGATACGATCATCCGGATGGGCTTGTTCGGGTAATTGCCCGCGGATTGTGCGTTCGCCGTGCCGGACGCCCCGAAAAGAAGCGCGGGCGCGAACGCGGCGACGGCCAGGGCGGATTGACGGAAGGACAGTTGCAGTGTAAGGCGATGGGGGACAACGGAAGGGGCAACGAGTTTCGAAGGCATGCTCTGACGACTCCTGTCGATGCGGATGCGGGAATCCACCACCGGTGGTGGCAGCGGAAAGGCTGCATCCGTTCAAGCAAGTTTCCTGCCGCCCGCATTTCCGCGCAAGCCCCGGCGCCGCGCCTGTGATCACAACGCAGTTCCGGCGCACTCTGCTCCTGGCCGTCATTCGATTGACGGGGGCGCAGACGCTCCATTACCCTTCGATGATCGATTCGGCCGGCAGGCCCCGGCGCTTTACGCTGCGCTTGCCACGCCCATGCCACGAGAGGAGCGCACAAATGCCTGACGGTTCGCTGAACGATCGAGGCATCGCCTCGCTGATCGAACCCGGGCGGGTGCACCGCCGCGTCTATACCGACCCGGCCGTGTTCGAACTCGAGATGCAGCGGCTGTTCGGGCGTGCCTGGCTGTTCGTCGGGCATGCGACGCAGGTTCCGAACCCGGGCGATTTCATCACCACCGACCTCGGCCGCCAGCCGGTGCTGATGACGCGCCACCATGACGGCTCGGTGCGGGTGGTGCTCAACCGCTGCACGCATCGCGGCGTCAAGCTGGTCGCAGAACGCCAGGGCAACCGGCAGCGGCTGATCTGCCTCTACCACGGCTGGACGTTCGACCCGGACGGCACGCTGCTGCGCGTCCCGGTCGACGAAGGGTGCGCGCCGGGCTTCAATCTGTGCGACTTCAACCTGGCGAAGGCGCCACGCGTGGGCGTCTACCGCGGGTTCGTGTTCGCCAGCCTGTCGCCCGCAGGCATCGCCTTCGACGACTGGATCGCGCCGATGACGCAGAACATCGACGACATCGTCGACCGGGCGCCCGGCGGCGAGATCACGCTCGATGCCGGCGTGCACCGCTACCTGGTGCGCGCGAACTGGAAGATGCAGGCCGAGAATGCCGTCGATTCGTACCACGTGCCATTCAGCCATGCGTCCACCGTCAACCAGAAGGGCGTTCAGTTCTCCCGCCGCGAAGGCGACAACGAGGGTGCCAAGGTGGTCGACGGTCAGCGCACGGCGCCACAGTGGAAGCAGCGGCGCAGCTACTCGGTGGGGCATGGCCACTGCTGGACCAGCAACACCGAACTGAAGGAAAACGAACGGTCGAGCGCGGTGTACGACGAGTACCGCCGCACGCTGGAGGCTGCAGTGGGCAAGGAGCGGTCCGACTGGATCCTCACCCCGCGCATGCACAACTCCCTGCTCTACCCGAACGTGTCGTTCATGGGCCTCAACATGCACATCCGGGTGATCAAGCCGATCGCGGTCGACCTGACCGAGGTCAACATCTATCCGGTGCGGCTGCTCGGCGCACCAGAGGCGATGAACGAGCGCAACACCCGGCTGCTGAACGTCACCCATGCCGCTGCCTCGTTCGTGCAGTCCGACGACCTGGAGGCCTTCGCGCGCGCCCAGGCCGGTCTGCAGAGCCTGCAGACCGACTGGGTCGACATCTCGCGCGGACTGGGCCGCGAGGAAGCGATCGACCCGCCGGGCGCGCTGCGGCAGATGGCAACCGACGAACTGGTCGTGCGCGGGCAGTTCCGCGCATGGCTCGACTACATGTCCGAGGCATGATGGCTGGCGAATACGAGCAGTTCCTGATCCACGAGTCGAGGCTGCTCGACGAGCGGCGCTTCCGCGACTGGATGGCCCTGTTTACCGAGGACGGCTCCTACTGGGTACCGGCCACCATCGGCCAGCGCAGCCCGTACGGCCAGACCTCGCTGTTCTACGACGACCTCGAACTGATGCGCACCCGCATCGACCGGCTCGAGCATCCGCTGATCCACGTGCAGACACCGCCCTCGAACACCGTGCACCTGATCGGCAGCGTCACCGTCGAGACCGGCGTACCCGCGACCGATCCCGAGTCGGGCCTGCCGGCAAGCGACGTGCTGGTGCTGTCTTCGGCGATCACCGCCGAGTACCGGCTCGACCAGGCGCGGACCTTCATCGCCCGCCAGCAGCACTGGCTGCGGCGGGTCGACGGCGCGCTGCGCATCGTGCGCAAGCGCGTCGACCTGGTGAATTGCGAGGCGGCATTCGAAGCGATCGCGGTACCGGTCTGAACCGCGGTGCGTTCCTGCAGCACTGGCGGCCGATCGCCGCGCTGCTGCCCGAGCGGCAGACCGAATGGAGCACGCCATACATCCTGGCGGTACCCTACAACGCGTTCATCCCGCTGACCCTGTGCTGGTTCCTGTGGCTCTACACGCTGGCGCAGCTGAGCTGTATCGGCCTGCGGCGCGAAGCACTCGCCTGATCAACCCGGCAGGCCGAACAGCGGGGCCGGCGGCAGGCTGAAACCCCGCCCCAGCAGGCCGACGCCGCCTTCGCGGTCGAGGATGGCGAGGTTCACCTGCGGCACCATGCCACTGGCCATGATGCGGTCGAGGTCGACCAGGCCGGTGGCGGGGTCGACCACCGCCTGCCTGCGCAGCAGCGGATCGCCCTGCATCCAGGCAGCCCATTCCGCCGCGAGCAGCGGCGCGAGGTGCATCGCCTGCCCGCCCAGGCCGCAGAAATCGATCACCGCGCTGTCGCCGATGGCACCCAGCGGCGTCGCCGCTTCGCGCCCTGGAAGCCGTCCACCGACGGGGGGCACCGCGCCGACGCGCGTCCATTCGCGGGCGCCATGGGTACGAAAGCCGAACTGCACGCCGTTGCCACCGACCGCCGCCAGGGTGGCAGGCCGCGGATCGCCCTCGCCGCCGGCGAGCAGCCAGCCTGCGGCAGCCATCAGCACCGGCAGCACGAAGTTCGGGTTGGCGGCCGGCAGGGCCGCATCGCCGGCAGCGAGCCCGACGATCGCCGCGAGCAGCGCTTCATTGGCGGCCGCCGTGCGGCCATGGCATTCGTCGCCGGCCGCCAGTGCGTGCGCGATCACCGCGTCCAGCCCGACCGGATTCGCCCGCAGCAGCGGCGCCAGGACGTCGACTCCGAACGCGGCGATTGCAGCCATGCGCCCGAGGCAGGCCGGGTCGGCCGAGCCGAAGCGCAGCGCAGGCGGCGTGCCTTCGACCAGCGGCGCAAGGAAGGTACGGCGGCCACTGCCGACCACGGCCAGCGGCATCGATGCTGACACCACCTGCGCCAGCGGCGTCGCCACGCCCGCGTCCTGCGCCGGCAACAGCAGCGCACGGCCGGATGCGATCAGGCCGATGGCCTCCTCGACGCTCCCGGCGAGACGTTCGAAGCACAGGGCCTGCGCGGCAGCGTTGAGCACCGGTGTCGGCGGCGGGCCCTCGAACGCCGGCCCGGCATGCAGCAGCACATGGTCGGGCAGCGCCGGCAAGGCGCTGCGGCGGGTGACGACGTCGCGCCACTGCGCACCTGCGAAACGTGCCGCCAGCGCGGCGCCGCCATCTGCCGAACCCTGCGCCACGGCGGTCATGTCGTCCGCGCCGCTCCCTCGACTCAAGCCGCGAGCTTGATGAGCTTCGGCAGGATCGCCGAGGTCGCTTCATGGCGCGTGCCGGCGACCAGGCAGAAATCGGGCGAAAGCAGCCGGTTGCCGACCAGCGTCGTCTGTTCGTTGTCGGTCAGCGGGAAGCGGCCGGCTTCGTCGTGCAGCACGCTGACGTCGGCCGGATTGCCGGGCCGCAGCGTACCGAGTTCGGCCGGCAGACCGAAGATCTCGACCGGATTGCAGGTCACCATGCGCACCACATGCTCGAGCGGCAGGCCGAGCGCAAGCATGGACGTCATCGCCGAGGCGAGCGAGAAGCGCTGCTGGCCGAAGAACATGTGTTCCTGGTCGGAATGCTGCTCGGGCGTTCCCGGTGGCGGCGGCACCGGCGTGTTGTAGCCGTGCATGTCGGCGCCGAGGGTATGCGGCAGGATGCCCGCATCGAGCGCGATGCGGGCCATGTTGAAGCTGAAATGCGAACCATGCCCGACATCGATCTTCATCCCCATGTCGAGCGCCTCGCGCACCACGGGATGGACCTGCCCCTGCCGGTTCACGAAGCCGCCCGGATGGCGCGTGAACGGATGCGCGAGGATGTCGCCGGCGCGCAGCATCGGCACCACCTGGGCCAGGATGTCGTCGGCATCGACGGGCACGCGTCCCGCAGCCTCCTGCGCATCCGGCATCGGCCACAGCTGCCCGAAATGGATGTAGAGCGGCAGGTTCGCAGCGCGGCCGATCTCGGTGCAGCGCTGCATCACCTCATGGCCCCAGCGCGCGGCGCCGCCCACTTCCGCATGTGCCTTGAAGCCCTTGACGAGGTCGGCATTGGCCAGCGCCGATTTCACCGTCGCGTCGACGTCGATGCAGTCGGGCCGGTAGAGCGAGGGGTAGTAGTGCCCCTCGAGGCCACCGACCAGGTAGGCGGACAGGTAGGTGAAGATGCGCGAGCGGCTGGTGGCGACGACATTCGCACGGAACGCGGGCATGGTGATGCACGATGGCCCGCCCTGGTCGATCAGTGTGGTCACGCCGGAATGCACGCCGCACATATCGGCATCGAGGCCGAACCGGCCGGTGACATGCCGGAACACATGGGCGTGGGTGTCGACCATGCCGGGAATCACCAGGCGGCCGGCCACGTCGATCACCTCGCGCGCGGCGACCGCGCCGCCAGGGGGCTGGATCGCGGCGACGCAGCCGTTGCTGATGCACACGTCGTAGCGGCCGTCCAGGCCCTGCGCCGGATCGACCAGGTGCCCGCCCACCAGTGCTGTATCGAACATCACCTTCCTCCGTCGAAGCCGTCGCTCATTCGGCCTTCGCGCCGGAGACGCGAACAACCTCGGCATACAAGGTAATCGAGTCGGCCAGCACTTTGGCGAACTCCGCCGGCGTGTTGCCCAGCGGCTCGACGCCCATCGCATCGAGACGCTTGATGACGGCCGGGTCGCGGACTGCGGCGGCGATCTCTTTCGCCACCCGTGCAACCACCGCGGACGGGGTCTTCGCCGGCGCGAGCAGCCCGTTCCAGGTGAAGGCTTCGAAGCCGGGATAGCCCTGCTCGGCGATGGTCGGCACCGCAGGCAGCAGCGCCGAGCGTTTCGCGCTGGTGACGCCAAGCGCGCGCAGCTTGCCGTTTTTGGCGAACGGCGTACCGGCGATCATGGTCGGCATCATGACGTCGACCTGGCCGCCGATCAGATCGATCAGCGCGGGCCCGGCGCCTTTATACGGAACGTGCGTGCCGGGCACTCGTGCCTGTATCCTCAAAAGCTCCATGCCGAGATGCGGCAGCGAGCCGGAACCAGTCGACGCGTAGACGAGTCCGCCTTTGCGCGCGTTCGACAGCGCCGCGTATTCCCTGACGTTTTTAATTGGCACCGACGGATGCGCGACGAACACATAGCTTTGGCTTGTCAGCTGCGTGATCGGCATGAAATCCCTGACCGGGTCGTGGTTCAGCTTTTTATACATGCTCGCGTTGGTAGCGAAGCCCGCGTTCACCCACAGCAGCGTATAGCCGTCGGGGGCCGCTTTCGATACAAGATCGTGCGCGATGTTGCCGTTGGCGCCGCCGCGGTAATCGATCACGAACTGCTGGCCGATCGCGGCCGTGACTTTCTGCGTGACGACGCGGACGATGATGTCGGAACCGCCGCCCGGCGCGACCGGCAGCACCAGGCG
>CAMDXD010000096.1 GCA_945877995.1 Bordetella parapertussis | reverse complement strand
GTCAGCTTGCCGTACTCCATCGCGATCGCACTGCTGGAAGGCAACGCGCTGCTGGATCAGTACACCGATCGCAAACTGGCCAACGCGGCGGTGCGCCGCCTGATGGGGTTGACCCGCATCGAGACCGATCCGAAGCTGCCGCGCGGTGTGTCCTGCCATACGACGATCACGATGGCGTCCGGCGAGGCTTACGTATCGCAGGTCGACTTTCCGAAGGGTTCGGTCCAGAACCCGATGTCCGATGATGAACTGCGTGCGAAGTTCGAAAGCCTTTCCGTGCCGGTCGTCGGGCGCACCCGTGCGGCCAGGATCGCCGATACCGTGGCGGCGATCGAAAAGTGCCCGGACGTTGGGCAGTTGATGCGCCTGACGATGGGGCGTGCGGGCTGAGGCGAGGTTTCGTGCCTGCCGACCGGCGGTATCGCGCGTGCTAGTCTTCGTTCGGGCGGCACGATCGCTCCCGCCCTGTGGTTCGACCCCGACCGTGATCTGACGCGGCGGGGATCGGAACGTCGAGGAGGAGACCGCTCGAATGATGAAGCCTGTCGTCTTGCACGCCTGTGCATGCTTCGTGCTGTACGGGGCCGCGCCGGCATCGGCACAGTCGTATCCATCGAAACCGATCCGCATGATCGTCCCCTTTGCCGCTGGTGCACCGGACGCGGCGGCGCGCATCCTCGGCCAGCAGCTGCAGGTGCAGATGGGACAGCCGGTGCTGGTCGAGAACCGTCCGGGCGCCAACGGCCTGCCGGGTACCGAGGCGGTGGCCAGGGCAGACCCTGATGGCTACACCCTGCTGATGGTCTCCACATCCATCGCGATCAATCCCAGCCTGTATCGCAAGATGCCGTTCGACGTGCAGAAGGACCTCGAGCCGGTGACCGCCGTGGTCACAGGCCCGGGCTACATCCTGGTGGTGAACCCGGCGCTGCCGGTGAAGACGGTGAAGGAACTGGTGGCGCTGGCGAAGACTCCCGGCAGGCAGCTCACCTACGGCACGCCCGGCTTCGGCAATGCGCTGCACCTGGCGACCGAGATGTTCACCACGCGTGCCGGCATCAGCGTCACGCATGCGCCGTACAAGGGTGCAGGGCCTGCGATCGCCGACCTGATCGGTGGCCATATCCAGATGATGTTCGTGACGCCGCCGCTGTCGATGCCGCATATCCGCTCGGGCAAGCTGCGTCCGATCGGCTTCGCCGGCCCGAAGCGCTGGTCCGAGCTGCCGGACGTGCCGGTGATGGCCGAAGCGGGCATCGAGGGCGTGGTGCTCGACGGCGGCTGGTACGGGCTGTTCGCGCCCGCGCGCACGCCGTCCGTGATCGTGAACCGGCTGCACGCCGAAGTTCAGAAGGCGCTGGGCGCAGCGGACGTGCGCGAGCGCTATGCGAAGATGATGCTCGACCCGGTGGGTAACACACCGGCCGAGTTCAGGGCGGAACTGGCGGACCAGATCCGGAAGTACGCCGAGCTGGTGAAGGCGGCGAAGATCGAGCCGCAGTGACCCGCAGTGTCCATGAACAGGGAGGGGGAGCGCATGAAGATGAAGGTACGCCGGGTCGTCACCGGCCATGATGCACAGGGCAAGGCAGTGGTTTGCATCGACGAGATCGCGAAGAACGTGCTGTCGCGGCGCCAGGGCATCGAGGCGGCCGTGGTCTGGTCGACCGACACCTTCCCGGTCGACAACGACGACGACGAGGACGGCAGCCTGCGTCCGATGGACACTACGCTCGACAACGGCACCGTGTTCCGCATCGTGCGCTACGAGCCGAGCGTCGTGCCGCGCCGGCATCGCACCGACTCGGTCGACTACGCTGTGGTGATGTCCGGGTCGATCGACATGGAACTTGACGGGCAGACCGTCACGCTGAACGCCGGCGACGTGCTGATCCAGCGCGGTACGATCCACAACTGGGTGAACCGCGGTACCGAGCCGTGCATGATCGCCTTCGTGCTGGTGTCGGCGAAGCCGGTCACCGCGGGCGGCAAGCCGCTCGAGGCGCACGGCTGACCGCACACGACGCACCCTGCATCGCATCCCAGTCAACACACCGGAGAAACACCAATGCCCGAGGCCCGTGTCCGCGGCGTCATCCTCAACTACGAAGTCATTGGCAACGAAGGTCCGTGGATTGCACTGACCCCGGGCAGCCGCCGCTCGTACCATGAACTGATCCCGCTGTCGAAACAGCTGGCGAAGGACGGCTACCGGGTGCTGCTGCACGACCGCCGCAACTGCGGGGCCTCCGAGGTCGGCATCGAGGGCATCGGTTCGGAGCACGAGATCTGGGCCGACGACCTGCATGCGCTGGCTGGCCAGCTCGGCGCACTGCCGCTGTTCGTCGGCGGTTCCTCGGCCGGCGCGCGGCTGGCAATCCTGTTCGCCCTGCGCCACCCGGAAGCGGTCAGCGGGCTGCTGCTGTGGCGCCTGACCGGTGGCCAGCATGCGGTGCAGAAGCTGGCGCGCCAGTACTATGAGCAGTTCGCCGAGATGGCCAAGGCCGGCGGCATGGCTGCGGTCTGCGAGTCCGAGCACTTCAAGGAGTGCATTGCTGCACGAGCCTCGAACGGTGAGCGCCTGATGGCGATGGACCCATCCGAGTTCATCCGCGTGATGGACCTCTGGCGCGACAACTTCCTGGCCGCGGCCACGCTGCCGATCGTCGGTGCGACCGAGGAACAGCTGCGCAACCTGAAGATGCCGGTCTGCCTGATCGCCGGCAACGACAAGGTGCATACGCCGGTGACCGCGCGCAAGGCGGCCAGCCTGCTGCCCAACGCGGTGTTCCACGACGACGTGGTCGAGAAGCACCCGGACGACAACCTGCTGAACGACTGGAACCCGGCCGAGTGGCGCAGCAGGGAACCCCGCATCGCTGAACTGTTCCTGGCGCTGATGGCCAAGGCGACCGGACGGTCCTGACACGCCGGGGCGAGGATCGCCTCGGACGCGCTGCCGGGGCGCTCGCCTATACTCGAATTCCGCACACGACCGCGATCGCCCCATGGACCACGCCCCCGCCTCTCCCTCCTCCGACGAAACCCGCATGCTGCAGGAACTGGTCGCGAAGTTCGTCGACCACGACCTGATCCCGCTTGAACCCGCCGTGCTCAAGCGCGAGGCGCAGGGCGATGGCTACCGCCTCACGGAAGAGGAAGAGAAGGCGCTGCATGCGCGCTGCCGCGAACTGGGGCTTTGGGGGCTCGACGTGCCCGAGGAATTCGGCGGCGCCAACCTGCCGCTGCTGTCGCTGGCCGCGGCCGAGGAGGAGATGGGCCGCGCCTGCGTGCCGTTCCTGATCCCGCCCGACAGCCCGAACCTGCACATGATGCTGGCGGTCGCCTCGCCGATGCAGCGCGAGAAATACCTCGCGCCCTACGCGAGGGGCGAGCTGAGATCGGCGGTCGCGATCTCCGAGCCGGGCGCCGGCGGCGATCCGGCGGGCATGATCACGCGTGCGGTGCGCGATGGCGACCAGTGGGTGATCAACGGCCGCAAGATCTGGGTGTCGGGCATCCCGCGCGCCGACTTCATCATCCTGATGGCGCGTACCGGCGAGGGCAAGCGCCAGGACGGCATCTCGGCGTTCATCGTCGAGAAGGGCACGAAGGGCTACATCATCGAGCGCGAGATCCCGATGATCGGTGGCCGCAAGACCTATGAGCTGGTGTTCGACGAGTGCCGCATCCCGGCAGGCAACCTGCTCGGAGAGCTCGATCGTGGCTACGCCCCGATGCAGTTGCGGCTGAACGTGCGCCGCATGCAGATGGGCGCCCGCTGCGTCGGCATGGCAAGGCGCGCACTCGAGATGATGGGCGAGCATGCCCGCCAGCGCGTCACCTGGGGCGTGCGCTTGGCTGACCGGCAGGCGATCCAGTGGTTCGCAGCCGATGCGGCAATGGAAGTCCATGCCTGCCGCCTGATGGTCAACGACCTGGCGGTGAAGCTCGGTGCCGGCATCGACGTGCGCAGCGAAGCATCCATCCTGAAGGTACGCGCGACAGAAATGGCGCAGACGGTGCTGGACAACGCGATGCAGACACTCGGCGCGATGGGCATGACGAAGGAGCTGCCGCTGCAGCTGATGCACCAGCAGGTTCGGGTGATGCGCATTTACGAAGGCCCGTCCGAGGTACACCGCAGCGCCATCGGGCGCCGGGTGCTGGGGTCGAAGGTCTGACGGACGCGGCGCGGTGGAGAGTGACCGGGATCTGGTCGAGGCCGTGATCGCGGGCCAGGCGGGGGCGATCGACCGTTTCGTGGACCGTCATGCACGCATGGTCTTCTGGGTCGCCCGGTGCGAGACTGGCCTCGGCCTTCAGGATGCGGACGCGGTCCTGCAGCGCGTGTTCATGCACCTGCTCGACGACGATGCCCGCCGGCTCCGCGACTGGCAGGGCGATGAAGTGGAGCCGTATCTGCGGCAGGTTGCGCGCAACGAAGCGATCGCGTTCTCGCGCGAGATGGCTCGTACCGGGCAGGGCAGGCCCGACGTGGAGGGCCTGCCGGACTTCGCCGACAGAGCGTTCGATGCAGCCGCGCGTGCGCAGCTCTCGGACATGCGTGATTGCCTGGTCGATTGCTACGACCTGCTCGCCCCGGCGGAGCAGCGCGTGGTGGTGTTCCACTACCAGGACGAGCTGGACCAGCGTTCGATCGCCATCATGCTCGGCCTGACCCCTGCCGCTGCGTCGCAGCGCGTCGCGCGCGCGACGCGCAGGTTGCGCGGTTGCCTGTCGACGAAGCTCGGGCGCAAGCGATGGGTGCTTGCATGAGCCTGCGCACGATGCGATGCTGAATCGAGGTCATTTCGATTCGCTCGAACTCGACGCAGTGCTGCGCGGTCTCCAGGACACCATCGTCGATGCATACCACCTCAATACCTGCCGCACCTGCCGGGAAGCCCTGCTCGATCTAACCTTGCTGGCCGGGCTCGCCAGGGGCGCGCCGTTCGACGACCCGCTCGAGCCCGGCGCGTCAGGGGACGATGGAAACATGGACGGAACCGGGCCAGCCGTGGACCGCACCGGCGGCGGCACGCTCGACGTCGAATCGGTGTTCGCCCAGTTCGCTGCGCTCGAGGTCGCGGGCCGGGAGTCACGCGAACCGGCGACGGGGCAGCCGTTCCCCGGCGTCCTCAGCGAGGAGACGGATCACCTGCTGGCAACCGACATGCAGGCCCTGCTTGCCGCCGCCTTCGCCGCGGACGCGCAGGAACCTCGTTTCCTCGACCACCTGCGTCATCTGCGGGCATGCGGAACGTGCCTTGGGCGTTTCCTGCGCGTATCCAGCCGGGACATGCCGTCACCCCGGCTTGTCAGGCGGATCGCACGCGCGTTCCAGCCGGCGCCGAAGCCCGGTCCCGAGGCCGAGTGAACCCTTTCCGCGACCGCCGCGCGGGCCGGGCTCGCGGCTAGAATGATCATTCGACCACCGCGAGCCTCGCCCTGGACTCCGATACCGAGCGCTACTACCGGCTGAACGCCAGCGACGTCGCCGGCCGCTACGAAGCGGTGGCGAGCCCCGTCGCCCGCTTTTTCAGGCTCGCTTTCCCGGACGGCGGCCGCGTGCTCGACGTGGGCGCGGGCTCGGGTCGTGACCTCGCGGAACTGCTCGCGCTCGGCTACGACGCATGGGGCGCGGAGCCGGTGGCGGAAATGGCATCGGCCGCCCGGGCTGTCCATCCGCAACTGGCCGTGCGACTCGCCGATGCCTCGCTGCCTGCGCTCGGCCAGCCGTTCGGCGGCGGGTTCGACGGCGTCCTGTGCTGCGCAGTGCTGATGCACCTGCCCGAGGCAGACCTGTTCGATGCGGCGTTCTCGATCCGGAACGTGCTGCGCCCGCGCGGCCGGCTGCTGCTGTCCTTGCCGCTGGCGCGTGGTGACCTGGCCGGGGGCGAGCGCGGCGTCGATGGGCGGCTGTTCAAGTCCTATGCACCGGAGTACCTGCAACGGCTGTTCGAGCGCATCGGGTTCCAACTGGTCGGACGCTGGGATTCCGACGATGCGCTCGCGCGCGCCGGGACGCGCTGGTATACGTTGTTGCTCGAGTCGCGCCCGGGCATGCCGGACGCAGTGGCACGCTTCTAGCATCATGCAGGTCCATCGCTCACGGAGATCCGGATGAAACGATCGCTCGCACTGCTGCTCATCGCCCTGTGGTCCGGCCCGGTACTCGCACAGGCCGACTATCCGAACCGCCCGGTGCGGGTGATCGCGCCCTTCCCGCCCGGACAGGGAACCGAGCTCATCGCGCGCGCCGTGGCGGCGCAGCTGACCGTGCAGATGGGCCAGAACTTCTTCGTCGAGAACCGTCCGGGTGCGGCCGGCATCATCGGCACCGAGGCGGTGAAGAATGCCGCGCCCGACGGCTACACGCTGCTCGTCGCCGGCGGTGGGCCGTTCGCGATCAACATGGCGATGTACGCGAAGCTGCCGTACGACACGCTGCGCGACTTCCAGCCGATCGGGATGATCGCGGCGGTGCCGAACGTGCTGGTGGTATCGAACGATTTCCCGGCGACCAACGTGAAGGAGCTGCTCGCCCATGCGGCGAAGCAGGGCGAGAAGCTGAACTACGCTTCCTCGGGCGTCGGCGTTCCGAACCACCTGATCATGGAGATGCTCAAGTCCGCAGCCGGCCTGAAGATGACGCATGTGCCATACAAGGGCGCGGCGGCGAGCATCGCCGCGCTGATCTCGGGCGAGATCGGGCTGATGTTCGAGACCCCGGGCGCGATCGTGCCGCACATCCGGTCGGGGCGGGTGCGGGCGCTGGCGGTCAGCAGTGCGCAACGCTCGGTGGCACTGCCGGACCTGCCGACGATCGCCGAGGCCGGGGGGCCCAAGGGATTCGGCGCCCAGGGCTGGTCGGCACTGGCCGCGCCTGCCGCCACGCCGACCGCGGTCGTGCAGAAGCTGTACTCGGAACTGAAGACTGCCCTTGCTCGTCCCGACATGAAGAAGCGCTTGCTCGACATCGGAGTCGACCCGCTCGACTTCACGTTCGAGCAGACGGCAACCTACTTCCGTTCCGAGGTCGAGAACTGGGCGAAGGCGGTGAAGAGCGCCGGCATCAAGCCGGAGTGATGCGGCTCGGTGGCCGTCAGGGCGTGAAGTCTTCCTCGGAAACCGCCGACGCGGGATCCACCTCGCGCTGCCGGTAGTAGTCCTCGTATCGGCGGTACTCGGTCATCAGCCGGCGCAGTGCACCCACGGCTTCTTCATGCAGGTCGACCCGCAGGTCGGTCTCTGGATGGTCGAGGCGGTCGACTACCCGGATCCACGCGGAGCGTTCGGCCCAGCGCTTGCCTTCGGAGGCCTGGCCGCCGGCGTCGCGACCGCCTTCGAGGGCCTGCATCAGCCGCTCTTCCAGCGGCGCATCGGGATCGCGCAGGAAGCCGGCCTCGATTCCCGCAAGGGTCTGTGGCCCGGCCAGCACATTGCCGTAGGTCGCATAGCCCGGGCCGACGATATGGCCGGACCATGGCTTCGTGCTGCGGCCGGTGTGCGCGACCACGTTCGCATCGCGGTCGATGATGCCGAACTGCCGGTAGTCGAAGTCGGGATCGCCAGCTTCCAGGGTGCGCAGGATATGCGCGGGCGTGTGTCCCTGGGCGAGCAGGTTCAGCGCGAGCACGTCCACCTGTCGCAGGTAGAACGCCTGCGACTTGCTGATGCCCACGTTCGGACGGACGCTCTCGTTGCGCCGGCCGCAGGCTATCGAGAAGGTCGAACTACCCATGCCGAAGCGGCCGGTGCGCGCACAGCGCGCGATGATCGAGAAGGTCATGCGCGCTCCCTGGCCTGCTGCAGGCGCAACCGCTCGGCGAAGGCGATCGGAGACTCCGCGTTGCGCGGGTTGCGTCCGCGCTCGTCGTAGTAGGCGATCGTCGGTTTCGTGTCGTCGTGCAGCCGGCGCAGCTCGCCGACGGCCTGGTCATGGAGGTCGACGCGCAGGTCGATCTCGTTGAAGTCGCGCAGGTGCCAGCAGACCAGCGCAGCCGATCGTGCCGGCAGCGGCCCGCTGCGGCCGGCGCAGCCGCCGGACCGGTGGCCGGCCTCCAGGGCCGCCAGCAACCGCACGTCGAGGTCGTCTTCGGGGCTCGCGCCGAAGGATGCTGCCATCGCGTCCAGCACCGTCTCGCCGTGCAGGCCGTTCCCGAACGTGGCCCAGCCCTCGCCGGTCCGGTGGCCGGCAGCGCGCAACCGGTCGCCGGTGTGCACCCGGGCGCATCCTTCACGATCGAGCACCGCCACCTGCCGCCATGCGTGGTTCTCGTCGTTCGACGCCAGTGCGTCGAGCACGGCCTCGCACTCCCAGCCCTGCGCAAGCAGGGCCAGCGCGAGCCGGTTGTTCCGGGGCCGACCGTTGCCGGCGGTGAAGGTGGCGCCGAGGCCGGGGCGCACCGCGCCATCGCAATAGCGACCGATGGCCAGCGAGACACTTGCGGTTGCCATGCCGAGGCGTCCGGTGCGTGTGCAGCGGGCGAGGATGCCGTAGTCCATCGAGTGTCCCGGGGAAAGAGTCACGCCGCATGCTAGAGAGCCTGGCCCCCCGTGTCCATCGCATGCGTACATTGCGATGAGATACCGCGCCGGCCCCGTCGAGGGGTAGAGTGGTGCTCGACCGATCCGGCACAGACCGGGCGGCAGACCCGAGGAGGAGCCTAATGCCGGAACCGCGCCGTTCGCCGCAGGTCTTCGCGCCTGCCGTCGCCCGTCCGACGACGATCGCCGTCGTCGCCGTCGTCGCCGTCGTCGCATTCATCGCACTCGCTGCCACCGCCCTGCCTGCAATCGCCCAGGACTATCCGGCAAAACCGATCCGCATGGTCGTTCCGTTCGCACCCGGCGGCAACACCGACATCATCGCGCGAGCGATCGCACCGGGCATGGCCCAGGACCTCGGGCAGCCGGTGATCATCGAAAACCGCGGCGGCGCCGGCAGCACCCTGGGCACTGCGATCGGTGCGAAGGCACCACCGGACGGCTACACGCTGCTGATGGTGTCCAGCGCGCACGTGATCAACCCGGCGGTTCGCAAGAGCCTGCCCTACGACTCGGTGAAGGACTTCGCGCCGGTGACGCTGGTGGCCGACGTGCCCAATGCGCTCGCCGTGCACCCGTCGGTGCCAGTGAAGGACGTGCGCGGGCTGATCGCGTTCGCCCGCAAGCGCCCGGGTGAGCTCACGTATGCGACGCCGGGCGCTGGCACCTCCTCCCACCTGGCGGTCGAGATGCTCGCCGCCGCCGAGAAACTGCAGCTGGTGCAGATCCCCTACAAGGGGGTCGGGCCGGCCACTGCGGATGTCGTCGGTGGCCATGTGCACATGATCTTCTCGAGCATGCCGGCGTTGATCGAGCACGTCAGGGCGGGCCGGTTGCGAATGCTGGCCCAGGCCGGCATGAAACGGACATCGGCCGCGCCCGACGTGCCGACCATGATCGAGGCCGGCTACAAGGACTTCTTCGTATCCAGCGGCTTCGGCATGTTCGCGCCCGCCGGCACGCCGCGGCCGATCATCGATCGTATCAACGCATCGGTGCGCAAGGTGCTCGCCGATCCGACCGTGCGCAAGCAGCTGGACGGGCAGGGTGCCGAGCCGGTCGGTAACTCGCCGGACGAATACGGCCGCTACAACCGCGCCGAGATCGAGCGCTGGGCGGCGGTAGCTCGGCAGGCGAATGTGCCGATGGAGTGACCCGTCGAGGTCCCTGCCGCCCGGCGGCAAAGGCGAGTGGACCCTGGCCATGCACCGTCATAGACTCCATCTCCCATGCAACCTTCCCGTGCCTTCGTCCTCGGCCTGCTCGTCTGGTTCGGTCTGTCCTTTGGCGAGGCCGTGCATGCCGCGGCCCTGTATCCCGAACGCCCGCTCCGCCTGATCGCCCCGGTCTCCCCCGGCGGCGGCGGCGACTTCTCCGCGCGGCTGCTGGCGAAGTCGCTGGCCGCGTCGCTGCGCCAGCCGGTGGTGGTCGACAACCGCCCCGGTGGTGGTGGCGTGCTGGGCACGGCACTGGCCGCACAGGCCCCGGCCGACGGCTACACGGTGCTCTGGGTGTCGGGCTCGCATGCGATCAGTGCCGCGTTCGAGCGCAACCTACCCTATGACCCAGTGAAGTCGTTCGATCCGGTGGCGCTGTTCGCGAAACTGCCGTTCATCCTGGTTGTGAGCCCGACGCTGAACGTCTCCACGCTGCCGGAACTGATTGCCCGTCTGCGTGCGAACCCGGGCAAGCTCAACTACGCCAGCAGCGGCATCGGCAGCATCTCGCATGTCGGGCTCGAGATGCTCAAGCTGATGGCGAAGGTCGACATGGTCAACGTGAACTTCAAGGGCGCGGCCCCGTCGATCGCGGCGCTGCTGTCCGGAGAGGTGCAGATGGCCATGCTCGGCCCGCTGTCGGTGAAGCCGCAGATCGCCAATGGTCGGCTGCGGGCGCTGGCGGTGAGCACTGCGAAGCGCTCACCTGCACTTCCTGGCGTGCCGACCTTCGCCGAAGCCGGCGTGCCGGGCTACGACATCGCATCCTGGTACGGCATGGTCGCGCCGCGCGGTACGCCGCGGGCTGCAATCGAACGGCTCAACGCAGCGACCAACGCGGCCGCGGACGAGTCCGCGGTGCGCGAGGCGCTCGCGGAGGAAGGCGCCGAACTGGTGAAGGGCACAGCCCAGGCGTTCGACGCCTTCCTGCGCGAGCAGATCGCGCAGTTCGTCGCGCTGCGCGGCAAGGTCGACCTCCAGCTGCGCTGACGCGACCGCCACAAAGCCTGTACCGTAGCGCGCTAACGCATCCCGGAGCCCCCGCATGACCCGTGAATCCGCCGTCTCGCGCGCCACGCGCCACTTCGATGAAGGTCGCTTCATCGAGGACCTCGCGCGCCGCGTCGCGATCCGCACCGAGAGCCAGGTGCCGGCGAGCCGTCCCCACCTCGATACCTACCTGCGCGACGAGATGACCGGTGCCTTCGAGGCGATGGGCTTCCGCGTCGACATCCTGCCGAACCCGGTGGAGGGCGCCGGGCCGATCCTGCTCGCCGAGCGCATCGAAGGCGAATCGCTGCCGACCATGCTCTGCTACGGCCA
>CAMDXD010000095.1 GCA_945877995.1 Bordetella parapertussis | reverse complement strand
CCGCTCAGGGCCGGCGAGTCGTTCCGGACAGCAGCCGCCCGACGACAGGCAACGCCAGCCAGGCACCGATCGTCGCACCGACACCATCGGCCACGAGGTCGGCGACATCGGACTGCCTGCCCGGAATCGACCGCTGCAGCCATTCGTCGAGCAACCCGGTAGCCACTGCCATGGCAATGGCCAGCGCCCGCCGCCGCCCGCCGAGCGCGGCGCACCAGCAGCCGGCGAGCAGGCCGTAGGTCAGCGCATGCAGCAGCTTGTCCGGGAAGCGCGACATCAAATGCACCGCCTCGGGCACGCGACCGCCGAGCAGGATCGCCAGCGTCAGCAGCGACGCACCGACCGCGGCTACCGTCCGCGCGGTCACGGCCAGCGGTGGCCGGCCGGCCGATGCCGCCGGCATCATTCGATCCTGGTGCCGGTCGCCTTCACCACCTTCGCCCAGATCTCGGCGTCGGCGCGGATGATCGCGGCAAACTCGGCCGGACTCGATGTCCTGATCTCGATGCCCTGCGCCGTCAGCCGCTCGCGCACGTCAGGCTGCGCGAGCACCTTCAGGATATCCGCGTTGAGCCGGTTCACCACGGCCCCCGGCGTGCCCGCCGGGGCAAGGAAGCCCTGCCAGGAGAGCACCTCGAAGCCGGGGAACCCGGACTCGGCCATCGTCGGGATGTCGGCGGCCGCTGGCGTCCGCTTCGCCTGCGCGACCGCAAGCGCGCGCACCTTGTTCGCGCGCACCTGCGCGATCGCGGTCGGGATGTTGTCGAACATCAGCGAGACCTGCCCCGCGACCAGGTCCATCATCGCCGGCGCGCCACCCTTGTAGGGCACATGGTTCATCTTCACGCCGGCGCGCAGGCTGAACAGTTCGGTGGTGAGGTGCGGCAATGCGCCGGTTCCGGTGGACGCGTAGTTGAGTTGCCCCGGCTGGGCCCGCGCGATCGCGATCAGGTCCTTCACGCTCTTCACCGGCAACGATGGATGCGTGACCAGCAGCACAGGCGTGACCGCGGCGATCGTGATCGGCGCGAAATCGGTGGCCGGGTTGTACGGCAGCTTCGGGTACAGGGAGGGCGCGATCGACTGGGTGGCGTTCACGCCGAGGAACAGCGTGTAGCCGTCCGGCGCCGACTTGGCGACGAGGTCAGCGCCGATGGTGCCGCCCGCGCCGGCGCGGTTCTCGACGAGCACCGGCTGCCCGAGCGTATCGCCCAGCCGGGCACCGACCACCCGCGCGAGGATGTCCGAGATGCCGCCCGGCGCGAAGCCTGCCACCAGCCGCACCGGCTTGGCCGGCCAGGCCGGCTGGGCCTGGACCGGCCCTGCCGGCGCCAGCGCGAAAGCGGCCGTGCAGGAAACGGCTGCGAGGAGGGAACGGGCACGATGGAAGACAGGCATGGCGGACCTCGGGCGGGTTGTAGACGCGGACGCTGCGTGGATTATCCGTGCAGCGGTGGAAATGCATTCAGACATGCCAAGAGAAGTTGTTTGACATGTCAGATCAGGTTTTCTAGACTATTTGCATCGTGATTCCTGCTTTCGCCAGATCCCAGCCGCAGCCCCGCACGCCGTCCTGTCCGAGAGAGGCCGCGTGAACGACCTGACCGTTCCCGAGGGGGTTGCCGCAATCCACCCGGCGCGTGCGCCGAAAGGCATTGCCGCTGCGGCCACCGCCGACAGCGCCGGCCCCCTTCTGAACGACCAGGCCTACGACCGGATCAAGCACGACATCATCTCCTGCATGCTGCCGCCCGGATCCGGCATCTCCGAATCCCAGCTCGGCGCGCAGTACGGTTTCGGCAAGGCGCCGATCCGGATGGCCCTGCAGCGGCTTGCCCACGAGGGGCTGGTGCGCGCGATGCCCCGGCGCGGCTACGTGGTCTCGCCGGTCACGCTGCAGGACATCCAGGACATCTTCGAACTGCGGCTCATGCTCGAACCGCAGGCCGCGCGGCTCGCCGCAGGCAAGGTCGATGCCAGCCGGCTGAAGCTGCTCGACGATGTCTGCCGCGCCGGCTATCGGCCCGGCGATATCGCCAGCACGCACCGGTTCCTCGAGGCCAACGCGAGCTTCCATGTGACGATCGCCCAGGCGACCGGCAACCAGCGGCTCGCGCACAACATCGAGGCGTTGCTCGATGAAATGACGCGGCTGCTGCACATGGGCCTCACCTCGCGCGACCGCACCACTGAAATGCAGCATGAGCACGGCGCCCTGGTGAAGGCACTGCGGCGGGGCGACGGCATCACCGCGGAACAGATCTGCCGCGAGCAGATCGAGGCTGCGCGCGACATGGTACTGGCCGCCGCCCTGAAGAGCCGCGCCGTGATGACCATGGCAATCCCGACCGGAGACCTCGGATGAAGCCCTCCATGCAGAAGCTGATCGACGGTACCACCGCCGCCACGCTGGCCGATGGCGCAGTCCAGCCGCAGGATGTGCTGTCGGCGATCCGCGGCTCGCTGGTCGACCTCGACCTGCTGGCGGAAGAGCATCGCCTCAGCAAGCCCGACACCTACACCCGGCACCTCTTGTACGCCGACCCCAACGGGCTGTTCTCGATCCTCGCAATCGTATGGGGCCCCGGCCAGGGTAGCCCAGTGCACGGTCACCATACCTGGTGCGCGGTGGGCGTGCATGCCGGCGAGATCACCGAGAGCCGCTACCGCCTGTCGCCAGGCGACCCGCATCCGGTCGAGGTGCGCACCGTGCGCCGCACGGCCGGCGACTCGTGCTTCGACAGCGGGCGCGAAGGCATACACCGGATCGTCAACCGGTCGGATTCGATCGCGATCTCGATCCACGTCTACGGCGTCGGTGAAGACAAGATCACCACCGGCGTCAACCGCATCTACCCGATGCACACCTGAAGCTGCAGTCCGCCGCCGGCCGGGCGGCCACACGCGTGCCCGGCCGTCGCCGCTTCCGCAGCCATCCACCCACGCAAGAACACTACGGAGATTCCCGATGCGCGCAGTCGTGCTGAAGTCCCATGGCCCCCTCGACAACCTCGAATACATCGCTGATTACCGTGATCCGACGATCAAGGAAGGCCATGTCATCCTGCGCACCCGCGCGACCTCGTTCAACTACCACGACGTGTTCACCGTTCGCGGCATGCCCGGCATCAAGGTCCCGCTGCCGGTGATCATCGGCCTTGATCTCGCCGGCGAGATCATCGAGGTCGGTAGCGGCGTCGAGGGCTGGAAGGTCGGCGACCGCGTGCTGGTGAATCCGCTCGACCCGAAGATCGGCCTGATGGGCGAGATGATGGACGGTGGCCTGGCCGAGAAGTGCCTGGTCAACCAGAAGCAGCTGATCTGCATGCCCGACGGCGTGACGTTCGAGGAAGCCTGCGCGCTGCCGGTGGCCTACGGCACCGCGCACCGGATGATCGTCACCCACAACACGATCAAGAAGGGCGACAAGGTCCTCGTGCTCGGCGCCTCGGGTGGCGTGGGCACCGGCTGCGTGCTGCTGGCCAAGATGCTGGGCGCCGAAGTCATCGCCTGCGCCTCGAGCGACGACAAGATCCAGCGCCTGAAGGACCTCGGCGCCGACCACGTGATCAACTACAAGACCACCGACTTCTCGAAGTGGGTGAACGAGAAGTTCGGCAAGCCGCAGCGCCGCACCTACGAGGGCGGCGTCGACGTGGTGATCAACTTCACCGGTGGCGACACCTGGGCCCCGTCGCTCAAGTGCACCAAGCGCGGCGGCAGCATCCTCACCTGCGGCGCCACCGCCGGCTTCGACCCGAAGGAAGACCTGCGCTACATCTGGAGCTTCGAGCTGAACATCAAGGGTTCGAACAGCTTCTACAACGAGAACCTGAGCGCGCTGATGGGAATGATCCAGAAGGGCGAGATGAAGCCGGTGATCGACGTCGTGCTGCCGCTCGAGAAGGCGAAAGAAGGCCTCGCGCTGATCGAGAACCGCGAGGTGTTCGGCAAGGTCGTCGTCACCCCCTGATGCCGCGGCGGGACGGGGGCGTGCCGCTGTTGCATACCCTGCCCCGCGTGCCCTGATCATTCGAAGAAGAGAGATTCCAGCATGGCCGACAAGCCCACACCTGAAGCACTGAATGCCCGACTGGCCAAGAGCCCCTTCAACTCATGGCTCGGCCTGACCGTCACTGCGGTCGGCGAAGACACCATCGAGATGACCGCGAAATGGCGCGAGGAGTGGGTCGTGAATCCCGCCGGCGGCTACACGCACGGCGGCATCCTCGCCTCGCTGGTCGACGTGGTCGCCGACTACGCGATCGCCGTCAAGAACGGCAATCCGGTGCCGACCATCGACCTGCGCGTCGACTACCACCGCGCCGCCAAGGGCGACCTGAAGTGCACCGGCAAGATCGTGCGCTTCGGCGGCCAGTTCACCTGCGCCGAAGCCTATGTCTACGACGCGACCGGCAACCTGTGCGCGAGCGGCCGCGGCACCTACTTCACCGCGCCGCCCGCACCGACGCCCGCGAAAGGCTGAGCCCGCCATGGCCTACGAAAAGGAAGACTTCCGCCAGTTCCTCGACCGCCTGCGCGAAGCCGGCGAGCTGATAGACTTCAAGCAGCCAGTCGACATCCGCCACATCGCGACCCTGGTCGACCAGTCCGACAAGGCGCTCTGCTTCCACGACGTGATCGGCTACGACATGCCGGTGGTGTCGGGCATCATCCGCTCGCAGCAGCGCGCGACGCTGTCGATCGGAGTCGAGACCTACGCCGACATCGAGCACAAGCTGCAGCGCGGCATCGTCAAGCCGATTCCGCCGGTCTACGTCGAGAAGGCGGCCTGCCAGGAGATCGTGATCAAGGGCGACGACGTCGACCTGTTCAAGCTGCCGGTGCCGATGTCATCGATTTACGACGGCGGCCCGATGATCACCGCCGGCGTGGTGATGGCGCGCGACCCGGAGCACGGCCTGAACGCTGGCGTCTACCGGTTCATGGTGAAGGAGAAGAACCTCACCGGCATCGACATCGTCACCCCGAACAACATGCGGCTGTTCGCCGCACGCGCGCTCGAGCGCGGCGAGCCGCTGCCGATCTCGATCTCGATCGGCTGCCATCCGTTCGAGATCATGGGCTCGGGCTTCCGCGCGCCGCTGGGCGTGGACGAGATGGCGATCGCCGGCGGCATCCGCGGCGAGGCAGTGCGCTTCGCCCAGTGCGAGACGATCGACCTGCCATGCCTCGCCGACTCCGAGATCGTGCTCGAAGCCGAGATCCTGCCCACCGGCTGGACGCATCCGGAGGGCCGCTTCGGCGAGTTCACCCGGCTGATGGGCGGGCTGCACTGGAACCCGCTGGTGCGCGTGAAGGCGATCACCATGCGCCGCAACGCGGTGTACTACGCGCTGCACATGCCCTGGGAGAACACCTGGCTGGCCGCGCCGACCCGCTACACCGCGATCCGCTCGGCACTGAAGACCGCCGGCATCCAGACCGTCGCGATCAACGTCACGCTGGGCGGCTGCGCCTTCTGGCATGCGGTGATCTCGATCAAGAAGCAGGCTGGCGAAGGCAAGAACGCGCTGCTCGCCGCGCTGTCGGTGATGGACCTGAAGCATGTGGTGATCGTCGACGAGGACATCGACCCGTTCAACGCGATGGACGTCGAATGGGCGATCGCGACGCGGGTGCAGGGCGACCGCGACGTGATCATCATCCCCGGCGCACGGGCCAAGCCGCTCGACTCCAGCCTGGCGGTGATGCCGCACGGCGTGGTGCCCACCGGTGCCAAGGTCGGCATCGATGCGACCATTGGCGAAGGCATCCCGGTCGAGCGCTTCGAGCGCATCGCCTACGCCTATGCCGACCGCGCAAAGGTGGACGACTACGTGTCCGGCAAGGCCGATCCGATGCCCACGGCGCTCGGGGCTACGGACGCCAAGGTCGAGGCGCTGGCACAGCAAGTGCTTGCGATGATCGAAGTCGAGCCGCGCTACTACCAGGACATCGCCGCGCATTTTGCGGAGTACGATTTCCAGACCGTTGCGCGCGCGCTGGGCCACCTGCACACGACCGAGAAGCTGTGGCAGGACCCGAAAGGCAAGATGTGCGTGCGCGGCTCGAAGTTCGCCGCGGTGCTGCCGCAGCGCGGGAAGTGATGCAACGCTGCCTTGCGGCGGGTCCCCTGAGGGATCGCTGCAAGGCAGCATCGAAGGTGGACATCGCAGGACCAACCCCGGCACTCGAGGAGGCATGATGGGCAAGTACGAAAGCAAGCTGGCGGAAATGGGCATCACCCTGGCACAGGTACCGACCCCGGTCGCGAACTACCTGCCGTATGCGATCACCGGGAACCTCGTCTTCCTCGCTGGCCAGGTCTGCCGCGTCGATGGCAAGGTGACCCACCAGGGCAAACTGGGCGCGGAGATCGACGTAGCGGGCGGCAAGGCCGCCGCACGGGTGTGCGCGATCAACCTGATCGCCGCGCTCAAGCTGGCGCTCGGCGGCGACCTCGATCGCGCGGTGCGCTGCGTGTCGGTGCGCGGCTTCGTCGCCTCCGAGCCGAAGTTCTACGACCAGCCGGCCGTGATCAACGGTGCGTCCGACCTGTTCGTCGAGGTGTTCGGCGAAGCGGGCAAGCATTCGCGCACCGCCATCGGCGTCGCAGCCCTGCCGTCGGACTGCGCGGTCGAGGTCGATGCCGTGTTCGAGATCAGGTAACCGAGCAGCAAGGAGCAGCGCAATGGCCCAGGCGATCGGGGTACGCCCCGTCAGCGAACTCATCCGGTGGCCCACGGACGATCTGTCGCGGATACCGCTGCACATCTACGGCGACCCCGAAATCTACGCCTGGGAGCAGGACCGCATCTTCCGCGGCTCCACCTGGAACTTCCTGTCGCTCGAGTGCGAGATCCCGAAGCCGAACGACTACGTGCTGACCAAGGTCGGCGACACGCCGGTGATCGTCGTGCGTACCGCAGACGGCGGCATCAACGCGCTGGTCAACCGTTGCACGCACAAGGGCTCGGTGCTCTGCTACGACTCGCGCGGCGAGGGCAAGCGCACCTTCGTCTGCCCGTACCATGCATGGTCTTTCGACCAGTCGGGCGAACTGCGCGGTATCGCGTTCGAGAAGGGCGTCGGCGGCCTGGGCGGCATGCCGGAGGGCTTCGACAAGTCGAAACACGCATTGACGCGCCTGCGCGTCGAGGTGATCGAAGGGCTGGTGTTCGGCACCTTCAGCGACGCGACGCCGCCGCTGGAGCAGTACCTCGGCGAGCCGATGGTCGCGCACATCCGGCGCACCATCCGTGGCCGGACGATACAGATCATCGGCCGCTACAACCACATCATGCCGAACAACTGGAAGCTGTACATCGAGAACAGCCGCGACACACACCACCCGTCGCTGCTGCATGCGTTCTTCGCGACGTTCAAGCTCAACCGGCTGTCGGCCGAGGGCGGCATCCGCCACGATCCGGCGAACTGGCACCACCTCGTGTTCGCCAAGCGGCTGACCGACCAGGGCCACGAGGAATACTCCCCGGGCAAGCTGCGCACGATGAAGTCCGACTTCGGCCTGAACGATCCGTCGCTGATCGCGCAGTGGATGGAGTTCGACGACAACATCACCAATGCCCTGCAGAGCATCCTGCCCGGCTTCGTGCTGCAGCAGATCCTGAACTCGGTGGGCACGCGGCAGATCATCACGCGCGGCACCGGCGAGTGCGAACTGATCTGGACGGTGGTCGCGTTCGAGGAAGATACCCCCGAGCAACGTGCGATCCGCATCAAGCAGAGCAACCTGGTCGGTCCGCACGGGTACATCTCGATGGAAGATGGCGCGATCGGCGGTTTCGTGCAGCAGGGCATCAAGGGCGACCGCGACAAGCAGGCAGTCGTCGAGATGGGCGGGCTGACCGCCGACGGCCAACCGACGCGCGCCACCGAGACCTCGGTGCGCGGCTTCTACAAGGCCTACCGCGAACTGATGGGCACCTGAACATGAGCACCGCGATCGCAACATCCACCGCATCATCCACCGCAACCCCGGTCATCGCCCCGGACCGCCGCAGCGCGATCGAACGCCTGATGGTCGAATACGTGCATGCGATCGACGAGGGCGAGTACGAGCGCTGGCCGACCTTCTTCACCGAGGACGGTCGCTACCAGGTCACCGGTCGCGACAACCTCGCGCGTGGCTGGGTCGCCGGCATGCTCCTGTGCGACAACCGCGACATGATGGTCGATCGCATCTATTCGCTGCGCCAGGTGAACGTCTGGGAGCCGCATACCTACCGCCATGTGATCGGCCCGACCCAGGTACTGGGGGCCGGCATCGATGGTGCCGCGTTCACGGCACGCACCCAGACCAACTACCTGTGCGTGCGCACCATGCACAACGGCGAACAGAAGCTGTTCTCCACCGGCCGTTACCTCGACGACCTCGTGTTCGAGGAAGCGTCCGGCGGCGAAACCCCGAAATTCCGCAGCCGGATGGTGATCGCCGATTCGAACCAGATCGACACCCTGCTCGTGATCCCGCTCTAGGTCCCGCACGATGGCCCGTTCCGCTGGCAGCACCCCGCGCAAGTTCCATGTCCATTTCGAGAGCAACAGTTCGAAGCCGCGCCAGTTCCAGGTGCTCGAAAGCGATGTCAAGGCCGCGGTGCGGCGCCATCCCGAACTGGCGCGCCGCCTGAAGATCACGGTCGGCTTCGACCGCAAGATACTGGCCGAGGCGCTGCAGACGGCCGACTTCCTGCTCAACTCCGATCCGCCGCGCGAGAACCTGCGTGCGATGGCGCCGCGGCTCGAGTGGATCCAGACCACTGGTGCCGGCGTCGACGGGCTGATGCCACTCGATTGGCTGCCCGAAGGCTGCCTGCTCACCAACAACAGCGGCGCGCATGCAGCCAAGGCGCAGGACTCCGGCGCGATGGGACTGCTGATGCTCAACGCGCGCATCCCCGAGGTGATGACCGCGCAGCGCGCGAAGCACTGGGCGCATGCGTTCTCCTCGCCGATCGCCGGCAAGACCGCGGTGGTGATCGGCTTCGGCGATGTCGGTGCGGCCGTCGGGCGCGGCGCCCGCAAGCTCGGCGTGAACGTCATTGCCGTCACCCGCAGCGGCACGCTTACCCGCGCCACCGCGAAGGCGGCCGACTCGGTGGTGCCGGTGTCGAAACTCGCGCGGGTGATCGGCAAGGCCGATTTCGTGGTGGTCGCCACGCCGCTCACCGCGCAGACCCGGGGCCTGGTGGATGGCGCCATGCTCGACCGGATGAAGGACGGCGCGGGGCTGATGAACATCGGCCGCGCACCAGTGGTCGACTACGACGCGCTCTGCGCGCGCCTCGAGAGCGGCAAGCTGTCGGGCGCGATCCTCGACGTGTTCTCGCCCGAGCCGCTGCCGGCCTCCTCGCCGCTGTGGACGGTGCCCAACCTGGTCGTGCTGCCGCACATCACCTGCGATGACCCGCGCTACATCGACTTCCTGCTCGACTTCTGGTTCGAGAACTTCGCCCGCCGGCTCGCCGGCCGCAAGCTGAAGAACATCGTCGAGCCGCTGCGCGGCTACTGATCCCGGCCCCGAATCCCGACCGCTGCAAGGACCCTCCGATGTCGATGCCGCTGTTCCACATGATCGATGGCGCACCCGACCCGGTAGCGCCGTTCAGCCACGCAGTCGAGGCGGACGGCTGGGTGTTCATCACCGGCCAGATGCCGTTCGAGGGCCTTGCCAACGATTCGGCCTATCCCGAAGGCATCGAAGCGCAGACGCACCAGGTGATGAAGAACCTGTCGACCGTGCTCAACGGCGTCGGGCTGGGGCTCGAGAACGTGGTGCAGGTACGCGTGTTCCTGCTGAAGTTCGACGAGCACTATGCGCAGATGAATGCGGTCTATGCGAGCTGGTTCGCGCCAGGCAAGCGGCCAGCACGCACCTGCGTCGGGGTCACCGGCCTCGCGCGCGGCGCGCTGGTCGAGATCGACATGATCGCGCGGCGCCCCTGATGCTGCCGCGCCTACCCGTGCATGATGCGCAGGTGCCCGCGGCCGGCACGCTCAACGTCGACCATGTCGCGCACTTCGTGCCCGACCGTGATGCCGCGGCTGCAGCACTGACGCGGCTGGGCTTCACCGCCACGCCGTTCTCCGAGCAGTTCCACCGGCTGCAGGCTGACGGCCCGCTGGTCCCGGCCGGCACCGGCAACCGCTGCGTGATGCTGCGCGAGGGTTACCTGGAATTCCTCACGCCGTTCATGGACACCCCGGTCGCCAACCAGCTGCGCGAATCCATCGCGCGCTACACCGGCGTTCACCTGGTCGCCTATGGCACGGCAGACGCCGAAGCAGACCATGCGCGGCTGGCTGCCGCGGGCTTCGACCCGCTGCCGTCGGTGCGCCTGCAGCGCGAGGCTGATACGCCGTCCGGCACGACCACCGTGCGCTTCGTGGTCACGCGGACACCCCCTGGCACGATGCCCGAGGGCCGTATTCAGTTCTGCGGGCACCAGACACCCGAGGGCGTCTGGCAGCAGCGCTGGCTCGAACATCCGAACCGGGCGGCGGCGCTGCGCCGGGTGTTCCTCGTGCTCCCGGACCCGGCCGAGGCGGCCACCCGCTATGCGCGCTATGCCGGCATCCCGTCGGGACTGGTGTTCGGCCCGGCCGGAACGGAGTTCGTACAGCAGAGCGCGCGCGGCACGCTGCACCTGATGGACACCGCCGCATGGCAGGCACGGTTCGATCCGGACCAGGTGCTGGTACCGCCGGCACTGCCCTGGATCGCCGGCTACGAGCTGTCGAGCGACGATCTGGCCACCACCCGGGCAGCGCTGGAGGCGGGCGGGACTCCGGCCACGTTGCTGCCCGACGGACGGTTGCGGGTCATCCTGCCGCCCGAACTCGGCGGCTTCATCCTGTTCTCGGCAGGCGGCGCAGGGTGAACGGCGGCGCATGGCTGGTCGCCATCGGGATGGCAATCGCGGCCGGAGGCTGGGTCGTGCATCGCGACCGCGCGGCGATGCCGTCCACCGCCCTGCGCCTGCCAGCGGAGGTCGTGCAGGTCGAGCAGCGCACCATCGTCAGTGCGGACACCACCGAGACCCTGTTCGCCCCACGCATCCGCTTTCGCCATCCCGACGGGCGCGAGGTGGTCTTCGTCGCCGACGTGTGGAC
>CAMDXD010000094.1 GCA_945877995.1 Bordetella parapertussis | reverse complement strand
GCAGGCTTCCGCCGCATCGTCGCCGTCCTGCTCGTCGTCTCCGGTGGAGCGCTGCTGCTGCGCTGAACCGGGCGTGCGTCGCCGTACCGGGCTAGAACAGGTACATCAGCGACAACGACCACAGGCCGGCGCGTGCGCGTCCGGTGGGCAGCGGCGAGTCGCCGACTTCGTTGTACTGCTCGTACTCGGCGCGCAGCGCGAGCCCGCGCGGCAACTGGTATTGCAGGCCCGCGCCGATGACGGGAGAGACCTTCCAGTCACGGTCGGACATGTCACCGCCACCCACGACCGCAGGGAAGTTGCTGCTGTCCGCACGCACCCGGGCGTAGCCGAAACCGATCTTTCCGAAGCCGGAAAAACCGGTATTGCCGAAGGCGATCGAGCCGACACCGGCAAGCTTCACCGCGTCGACCTTGTAGTCGAGCCGGGCGCTGCCACCGCCACTGGCATAGGCGACGGCATTACGGCCGAGATTGTCATAGCCACCTTCGACAGCCAGCCACGGCAGCAGGCGATAGCCGGCGAAGAACTTGTACGCCGTGCTGCTGTCGTCGAACGTGGCGACCGCGCCGCCGATGTTGAAATCGCCGGTCTTGAAGCCGAGGCGCGACTGACCCATTCCGAAGCCGGTATACCAGCCGGTTGCCGACGGCGACTGCGCGAGCGCCGAACCGGCACAGGCAAGGGCACCCGCGACACAGACAGCCCGCGCCAGGGAGCATCCTGCAGCGGACAGGGTCGACCGCGCCGTGAGTGTGGTCTTGCTGCCGATCTCTGCTTCAGTGCGCTGCGTCATGGTGGAGACCCATTCGTTTGAAGCCGGCTGGGATGATACCAACCGCTGTACCGGAACCCAAGCGACATTGCGCCGTGCAACAGGGCTGGCCGCGCAGGCGAGCTCGGGTCGCGGGAAATGGACCCGCGCACGCAGGTCGTGTCCGGCGCCACGCTTGATGGCATGGTATCGGCAGGAATGGCAGCACCTTGAGGACGAGCGCACGGAAGCAGGACGCAGCGGCGGCGCTGTTCGCCGTTATGGCGCTGTTCCGTCATTCCACGGCCGCGTGGTGGGACCGTGCGGATGCCGCACAACTGCTGCTCACGCTGGTGGTGTTCGCCCATGCAGTCGCACTGTTCATCGCAGCGACGCTCCATTGCCTGTGGACGGTAGTCGACGGGGGCGTGCTGGCCCCCGGCCTGCCGGGGTCGCTGCTGATGCTCGCGCTGCTGGCCTGTGCGCGTGTACGGTGCTGGTTGCGGTGGCCTGCGGCCGCGCTGCCATCGCCCGCGAGGGCTGGGACAGCCTGGTCTGCGACCTCGCCGTGCCTGCGCTGCTCTACGCCATGACGCTGGTCTGCTGGGCCTTCCGGGCAGCGGCCGGGGGCGTGGCAAGCATGGCCGCGCTCGCGGCCGCCCTCTGCTTCCTCGGCGTTTCTTACCTGGACGATGCCTTGTCCGGCACGGGTCTGTTGCTGCGACCACTGCCCGCACAGGCGCGCATCGTCGTCCTCGATGCGACAGGCAGCGAGGCGCGCGACGCGAGCACCGCACTGCGAGGTGCGACACCCCTCACGGTGTATCGACGCTTCGGCGACGATCCACTGGCTCCGCGGCGGGTCTTGATCGATGCGCACCCGCCCGACACGGCGGCGACGGCCGCCTCCCGGCCAGGCCGCGAGTTCGCCTTCGCACTGCGTTTCATCCGCGAAGTGCACCTGCACCTGATCGCCGCAGCGCGCGCGAGGTCGGTAAAGACGTTGCAGCCGATGGCGCCTGCGCCGAACACGACGATATTGCGCGGCATTCGATCAAGGCGGACGGATTTGCGGTGAGCGCTACTCTGCAGCAAACCGTGTCGCTGTCCGCACCCGCGCTCGTCGGGCAGTGGGTGCGCGCGCAAGGCAAGAGAATCCGGGCTTCGCTCGATGGTAGGCCGTGCCAGATTTGAACTGGCGACCAACGGATTAAAAGTCCGCTGCTCTACCGGCTGAGCTAACGGCCCCCTGAGCGAAGCCGACGATTATAACGACTCTGCGCGAAGACGCAACATCACGCCTCGCGCATCATTCGCCAGTACTGTAATTTCATCGTCGCGACGCAGCCCGCGACGATCGAGGCGAAGGTGATGAACGACCCTAGCGCCAGCGTCGACAGCCCGCTGATGCCCTGCCCGATCGTGCATCCCAGCGCGGTGACGCCCCCGAACCCCATCAGGATGCCGCCCAGCATGTGGTTGCGCATGTCAGCCGGCGAGGTGAACGACTCCCAGCGGAAGGTGCGGGTCGCCATCGCCATCGCGAACGCGCCCGCGATCATGCCCGCCACCGCGGCGATGCCGAAGGTGACGCGCAGCGAACGGTCAGTCCACATCGCGAGCAGTTCCAGCGTGTAGGCCACCGGCGCCACGAAGCTGAACGATTCGGCCGCGCGCGAGTTGGTCGCGTAGAAGGTGAGTTCCAGCGTCTCGGGATTTTCCCGGTAGCCGAGGTTGGCCGTGACGAACCAGCCGGCCGCCACCAGCAGGCCGACCACGGTCCCGCCGATGATGCCGTCGCGGTTGCCGCGGAAATCACGGCTGCCGAACACGAAGGCGAGGATCGCCGTGGCGATCGCGCCCGCGCAGCCCAACGCCATCGCAGCCGACGCGCGGGCGCCGGAGAGCAGGGTCGGCAGGTCCTGCCCGGGGATGGACCAGCGCTCGAAGTTCACCGCCACCGGCTGCAGCCAGTCGACCCGCCACTGCCCGAACAGCCCGCGCAGCGTCATCCACGCCGACAGCCCCATGAACACCACCACCACGACCGACTTCAGGTTGCCAGCACCGATCCGGATCAGCGTCTTGCTGCCGCAGCCGGATCCGAGCGTCATGCCGATGCCGAACAGCAGGCCACCGACGCTATGCGACAGCCACATCAGGTTGGGCGCGACGTAGATCGACTTGCCGAGGTCGATCAGCCCGGCCGCCTGCAGGCCGTTGGCTGCCAGCATCGCCACCGCGATCGACAGCAGCCACATGCGCATGCGCGACAGGTCGCCGATGTTGATCCAGTCGGACACCGCGCCGAGCGTGCAGAAATGCGTACGCTGGGCAGTCGCACCGAACACGAATGCCAGGACGAACGCCAGCGAGACGACCAGCGTGCCGGTATGGGGGGTAGCTTCCGGGATCATGGGGGAAGGATCGGTCCCTGCTTGGTGGAAATCAAGGCTGCGGCGCCTGGCGCACGCCGCGATCAGTCCAGATAGCGCGTCGGATCGGCGACGCCGGCACGCTCGAAACCGTCGCGCCGCAGCCGGCAGGCATCGCACCGCCCACAGGCACGGCCATCGTCGGTTGCCTGGTAGCACGATACGGTCTGCGCATAGTCGACCCCGAGCGACAGGCCGAGGCGGATGATCTGCGACTTGTCGAGGTCGATGATTGGCGCTCGCACATGCAGCCGCCGGCCTTCGATGCCAGCGCGCGTGGCGAGGTTGGCCATCGCTTCGAATGCAGCCACGAAGGCGGGCCGGCAGTCGGGATAGCCGGAGTAGTCGATCGCGTTCACGCCGATGAATATCTCGGAGGCGCCAAGCACCTCGGCCCAGCCAAGCGCGAGTGCGAGCATCAGCGTGTTGCGCGCTGGCACATACGTGACCGGGATGCCAGGCCTTATGCCATCGACCGGTACGTCGATCGACGCATCGGTCAGTGCCGAGCCGCCGAACTGCCCGGCATCGACCCGCACCACCCGATGCGCGGCAACGCCGATCGATGCCGCGACGCGAGCGGCGGCATCGAGTTCGGCGCGATGGCGCTGGCCATAGTCGATCGACAGCGCATGCGGCGCGAGGCCGCCGGCCTTCACCACGGCGAGCACGGTGGCTGAATCCAGGCCACCGGACAACAGCACCACGGCCGGCCTTGCTGCGCCGGGCACGTTCGGTGCCCCTTGCGCCACGGTTACCACCGTCTCGCTCATCGTCCCTGCGCCTCCCCCCAGAGCTGCTTGTGCAGTTGCACCTGCATGCGCACCGGCAGGCGGTCGCGCAGGATCCATTCAGCAAGCTGGCTGGCCGGCAACTGGTGGAAGGACGGCGAGAACAGCACCGGGCAGCGCGCTGCGATCGCATGCGTCTCGAGCATGTCCTTCGCCCACGCGTAGTCCGCTTCGCTGCACAGCACGAACTTCACCTCGTCCTGGCGATCAAGTCGGTCGAGGTTCTGCCAGAGGTTGCGCGCGGCCTCGCCGGAGCCCGGGGTCTTGATGTCGAGGATCGTCGACACCCGGGGGTCGACGGCGGAGATGTCGATGGCGCCACTGGTTTCGAGCGATACCGACCGCCCCGCGTCGCACAGGGCGCGCAGCAGGTCGAGGCAGGCGCGCTGCGCCAGCGGCTCGCCGCCGGTGACGGTGACCCAGTGTGCGTCGAAGGCGGCCACTTCGGCCAGCACTGCATCGACATCCATCATGCGGCCGCCGTGGAACGCATAAGCGGTATCGCAGTAGCCGCAGCGCAGCGGGCATCCGGTCAGGCGCACGAAGGCGGTGGGCAGCCCGACGCGGCTCGTCTCGCCCTGCAGGGAGAAGAAGATCTCGGTGATGCGCAGGCGAACCGCGGCGCCCGTCGAACCCGGTGCTTCGACCGTATCCGGACGCGTACTCATCGGGTCATTTGCGCGGCGCGAGCCTGCGCTTCGCGCGGTCGGCGGCTTCGGACAGCGGATAACGCGCGACCAGTTCCTCGAGCGTCTTGCGCGAGGCGGCCGTCTCGCCGAGCTCAGCCTGACAGCTGGCGATGTTGAGCAGCGCGTCGGGAACCTTCTCGTGGTCGGGCCAGGTCGCGATCAGTTGCCGCTGGCTGGTCATCGCCAGCCGGAATTCGCGCAGGTTGAAATGCGAATCGCCGATCCAGTAGTGCGCGGCCGGGGCCAGCCGGCTCTTCGGCCAGGTCTTCACGAACGACTGGAACGCCGTGATCGCGCCGGCGAAGTTGCCGATGCGGCGCAACTGGTGCGCGGCATCGTAGGCACGCTGCTCTGCGGCCGGGTCGGACCCGGCCGGCGCGGCGGCGCCACTGGCGGACGCAGTCGGCGCCTGGGCGGATCCGGTGGCCGCGGGTGCAGGCGCGGGCCCGGCGGGCGCAGGCACTGCCGGTGCGCCGGATGCCGCAGGCGTACTGCTCGGCGGCGCAGCAGTCGCAGCGCCAGGCGCAGGCGCCTCGAGCCGCTTCAGCCGCGAGTCGATGTCGATGTACATGTCGCGCTGCCGCCGCGTAGCGGTATCGACCGCGTTGGCGAGGACCTCCTGCTGGCCGCGCAGCGCGCGAATTTCGGCCTGCAACGTCTCGACCTGGTTCAGCATTTCCAGCAGCGACTGCGCCTTGAGCGCGTTCTCGAGCTGGTTGATCCGCGTCGAGAGTTCGCCCGCCTGACGGGTGAGGTCGGCGATCTGCTGCTGCTGCGCGGCGATCGTCTCGCGCTGGGCGGCGATCGCCTTGCGCGACTCGGTATCGGTGAACAGTTGCGCATTCGCCGCCGGCACGAGGCTGGCGGCGACTGCCGCGCATACCAGCCATGCCATCACGCGGCGCGTGGGCGCGCGCACCGCGGGTATGCCTGCGATCACTTGCCGGCCGGAGCCTTGTCTTCGCCGTCGTAAAGGATGTCGGCGCGGCGGTTCTCGGCATAGGCTGCTTCGGTGCTGCCGGTCACGCGCGAACGCTCTTCGCCGAGGCTGACCGGCTCCATCTGGCGTTCGGTCACGCCCAGCACCGACATCGCCTGGCGGACGGCGTCGGCCCGGCGCTGGCCGAGGGCGAGGTTGTACTCGCGGCTGCCACGTTCGTCGGTGTTGCCCTGGATCGTCACCCGCAACTTCGGGTTGTCGAGCAGGAAGCGGGCATGCGCCTGGATCATCGGGCGGAACTCGTCGCGCACCGCGTTGCTGTCGTATTCGAAGAAGACGCTGCGCCGCGACAGCAGGCTCTTCGGATCGCGCAACACCGCGGGCAACTGGCCGGACGGCGTCGAGTCGGTGGCGATCGGCGCACCGCTGATCGGGGGCTGGCCGACCGGCGCCTTCGGCAATGCATCGGTCTCGGGCTTGCTCAGCGCGCCCTGTTCGCCGATCGTGCGCGACTCGACCTGCGCGGCCGACTGTTCGGGCCCCGGCGTCGACGAACAACCGCCCAGAACGGCCAGGCACAGCATGCCGACCCAGGCGGCGCGAGGGCCGGTGCGCGGCAGGCCAGGCACGCGACGGATGGCGGACGGATGCGCGCCGGATTGCATCGACAATTCAATCATCGTGTTCCCTTTCACTGTGGCTTCAACAGGGGACCCCATGCAGGCTCGCGCACGTCGTTCGAGCCTGCAGACAGCCGCTGCCGTACGCGCCCGTCGCTGGACACTGCGGCCAAGATACCACGCCCCCTGACCTCGGTTGCGTAGAGGATGATGCGGCCATTCGGGGCAAAACTGGGCGATTCGTCGACGGCGGTATCGGTCAGGACCTGCACCTGGCGCGTGGCGAAATCCTGGATGGCGATGTTGAAGCGGCCGCCGGTGCGCTGCACGAACGTGAAGCTGCGCCCGTCGGGGCTCGCCCGTGGCGACACGTTGTAGGTTCCTTCGAAGGTCAGGCGCTCCACCTCGCCGCCGCCGGCCCCGACACGATAGATCTGCGGGCTGCCGCCACGGTCGGAGGTGAACAGGATCGAACGCCCGTCAGGGGTGAACGCCGGCTCGGTGTCGATCGCGCTGGATTTGGTGAGGCGCTGGACATTCGAGCCATCGGCGTCGATCAGGTACACCTGCGAGGGCCCGTCGCGGGTCAGCACCACCGCGAGCCGGTTGCCGTCGGGCGACCAGGCCGGCGCGCTGTTGCTGCCACGGAAGTTCGCCAGCACGATGCGCGACCCGTTGATCAGCGACTGCACGTAGATGATCGGCTTCTTGCGTTCGAACGACACGTAGGCGATGCGGGTGCCGTCGGGCGACCATTTGGGCGAGATGATCGGCTCGCTCGAGGCGAGCACCGTCTGCGCATTGGCCCCGTCGGCATCGGCGATCTTCAGTTCGAACCGGTTGGCCTGGCGCTCGACATAGGTGATCTTGGTGCTGAACACGCCGACATCGCCGGTCAGCCGCTCATAGATCGCGTCCGAGATACGATGGGCGGTCAGGCGCAGTTGCCCCGGGTTCACCGTGTAGCTGAAGCCGGCAAGTTGCGCCTGCTTCGCGACATCCATCAGGCGGAAGCGCACCTCCACCCGCCCATCGGGCAACGGGCTGGTCGAACCGATCACCACCGCATCGGCGCCCCGTGAACTGAAATCGGGGTAGCGGAGATCGGAAGGCTGCACGGGGAGCGGCCGGATGTCCTGCGCGTCGATCATCCGGAACAGGCCGCTGCGCTGCAGGTTGGCGATGATCACCGGCGTCAGCGCCTGCGCGAGCCGGTCCTCGCCCGCGAACGGCACGATGGCGATCGGCGACTGGCTGGCGCCGGCGCCGGTGATCTCGATCTTGAGCTGGGCCGATGCCGACGGTGCCAGCACGGGTTGCAGCAGCACCAGCAACGCTGCGAGCAGCGACAGGAAGACCCCGGTGATCGGCTGCGGGAGACTCAGCCGCGGCGCGGCGGGGTGCGCCTTTATTGAGACCATCGGTATGTGCATGGGTGGGAAGTCTAGCGTGACTGCAGGCATTGAACGGCCGGATGTGGCATCCGGGGCCAGGCGCGTCGAAAAAAATCCACGACGGCTCATTCCTGGGGCCTGAACTGCAACAATAGTGTACGAAATTGCGGAAATAACTGGGGCTCGGGCGGGATCGGCAGCGGCTGCGCACGCATGATCGCGCGCTCCACGGCCTCGTCATACAGCGCATTGCCGCTGGAACGGCGCAGCTTCACCGACAGCACGTCGCCGCCGGGGATCAGCACCACGTCGAACTCGGCCGTCGCGCTCGGGGGTACACCAGGCGGTTCGACGATGAAGCGACGCACCTTGCCCCGGATCTTGTCGATGTGCGAAGCAAGCACCTTGGCCTGGGCGCTCGCTGCAGCCTCGGCTGCCCGACGCGTGAGCTCATCCTGTTCGCGCCGGATACGATCGGCCTCCGCCTGCGTGGCCAGTGCCTCTTTCTGCGCCCTGGCGTCCGCCTGCGCCTTCGCCTTGGCGTCGGCCTGCGCCTGCGCCTTCGCCTTTTCAGCCTCGCGCTGCTTCGCCTCCTCGAGCATGCGCCGATCGTCTTCGGCCTGCTTCGCCTTCGCCTTCGCCGCCTCCTTCGCCTTCAGCTCGATGTCGACCCTGGGCTGGGCCTTGGCAGGCACCTCTTTTGGCTCGGGCGGCGATTTCGGCACCAGCTTCGGCTCGGGCTTCGGCTCGGGCTTCGGCTCGGGCCGCGGCAACGGCTTCGGCGCAGGCTCGGGTTCGGGTTCGGCCAGCGCAGGCGCCGGCTTCACGACTGCCGCGGGCGGCGGCAGCGCCGCCCACAACTCGGCGGAGACCGGTTCGTTGCGCCGGGTCTGGATGTGGAACCCATAGGTCAGCGCGACCAAGGCAACCAGGTGCACGAGCAGCGCGAGCACGCCCGCGAGCAGTGCCTTCGGCTCCCCGCGAACAGGCTGCAGCGGATGCTGCGCACCGGCCCGGATCATCGGCGCCATGCCGCACCCGCTCGCCGGGCATGCGCGATATGCCATGCCTCACGCCAAGCCCGGCTGCAGATCATCGCCATCGGACTCAGGGCGCGTGCGGCCTGGCGAGCAGGCCTACCCGCTTCACCTGGCTCTGCTGCAGCAGGTCCATCACTTCGAGCACCGCCTCGTAGCGTACCGCCTTGTCCGCCGCGATCACCACGGGCCGGTCGGGCGCAGTCGACTGCAGGCCCTGGATGAACTTCACCAGTTCGGCTTTCGACAGTTCACGCTCGGGCCCGCCCAGCGCCCGGTCGCGCACGGCGAGCGCACGGTCGGCCTTGATCGTCACCTCGATCGGCAGTGCCGGCGCCGTCAGCGATTGCCCCACCGAAGGCAGCTCGATCTGGCCAGGGTTGGTCAGCGGCGCGGTCACCATGAAGATCACCAGCAGCACCAGCATCACGTCGAGGTAGGGCACGACGTTGATCTGGTTCATCATGCGGCGCGGCCGCCGCTTGCGGATCGAAGTGCTCATCGCGCTGCGCCCCGGAGGAAGGCCATGTTCAGCCCTGCCGCTGCATGATGTTGGTGAACTCTTCCATGAAGCTCTCGAAGCGCACCGCGAGCCGGTCGATGTCGTAGCTGAAGCGGTTGTATGCGAGCACCGCCGGGATGGCCGCGAACAGGCCCATCGCGGTGGCGATCAGGGCCTCGGCGATGCCCGGAGCGACCAGCGACAGCGTTGCCTGCGCCACGGTCGACAGGCCCATGAACGCATGCATGATCCCCCAGACGGTGCCGAGCAGGCCGATGTAGGGGGCGACCGAGCCGACGGAGGCGAGGAAGGCCAGGTTGTCTTCCAGTGCATCCATCTCGCGCTGGTAGGTCGCGCTCATCGCCCGGCGCGTGCCGTCGATCGCGGCACTGCGATCCGTGCCTGGCGGGCGCTTCATCTTGCTGAACTCGCGGAAGCCGGCCTCGAAGATGCGCTCGAGGCTGCCGGCACGATGCTTCGCCGCAGCGGCCACCTGATAAAGGCTGTTCAGGTCGCCGCCGCTCCAGAAGTCGCGCTCGAAGGCTTCGGTGTCCGCCTTCGCCTGGCGCAGCACGAAGGCCTTGCGGAAGATGTACCACCATGACAGCAGCGATGCGAGCAGCAGCCCGAGCATCACCAGCTGCACGAAGAGGCTCGCGTTCGCGACCAGCCCCCATACCGACATGTCCTGGGTCACGTTCATCCTGTCGATTTCGCTCCGTCATTCGTTGCGGCGCCGGATCCGGCGCGGGGTGCGCCGCTGTCGCCGGGGGGAAGTGTCCATGATTCGAGCGCCGCGCGCAGCGGTTCCGGAATGCCCATCGGTCGGAAGCGTGCCACGGACACGCACACCAGCGACAGCGTGGCCTGCGTCGCGATCGTGCCGTCGGCCTGTTCGACGGTCTGCACGAAGCGGGCGGATGTGCGGCCGAGCTGGCCGACCGCGGCCGTGACCTCGAGCGCGTCGTCGAGCCGCGCCGGCCTGAGGAATTCCATCTCGAGGCGGTGCAGCGCGAACAGCACGCCCTCGGCGGCGAGCCGGCCGATGTCGAAGCCGATCGAGCGCAGGAACTCGGTGCGCGCCCGCTCGAAGAAGCTCAGGTAGGCGGCATGGAACACGACGCCGCCGGCATCGGTATCCTGGTAGTAGACACGCACTGGCAGCCGGAAGCGGCGCGAGGTGTCGGCGATGGGCGCCGGCGAGGCCACCGGCGCCCCCTCAGGACGGTTCATCCCACAGGTCCGGGGCGGACGGGCGGCGAGGCTGCGGCAGTCCGAAGTGGTGATAGGCGGCCTGCGTGGCGACGCGGCCGCGCGGCGTACGCTTCAGGTAACCCTGCTGGATCAGGAACGGCTCGATCACGTCCTCGATCGTGTCGCGCTCCTCGCCGATGGCTGCCGCGAGGTTGTCGACACCGACCGGGCCACCCTCGAATTTCTCGATTACCGCCAGCATCAGCGCGCGATCCATGATGTCGAGCCCGCTGGAATCGACATCGAGCATGCGCAGCGCCGCATCGGCGACCTCGCGCGTGACCGAGCCGTCGGCACGCACCTGCGCGTAGTCGCGCACCCGGCGCAGCAGGCGGTTGGCGATGCGTGGCGTACCGCGCGCCCTGCGGGCGATCTCGAGCGCACCCTCGTCGACTATCGAACACTCGAGCAACTGCGCCGAGCGGGTGACGATTCGCCGCAGTTCCTCCGCGGTATAGAACTCCAGCCGCGCGACGATGCCGAAACGGTCGCGCAGCGGGTTGGTCAGCATGCCGGCGCGCGTGGTGGCACCGACCAGCGTGAACGGCTTGAGCTCGAGCTTCACCGAGCGCGCGGCCGGGCCCTCGCCGATCATGATGTCGATCTGGTAATCCTCCAGCGCGGGGTACAGAATTTCTTCCACCACGGGGCTGAGCCGGTGGATTTCGTCGATGAACAGCACATCGTTGGGCTCCAGGTTGGTCAGCAGGGCGGCCAGGTCTTTGGGCTTTTC
>CAMDXD010000093.1 GCA_945877995.1 Bordetella parapertussis | reverse complement strand
GTCGACCTGGGTGCGCACGCCGACCTTCAGGCCCAGCTGCGTCGACTCGAGGGAGATACCCGCCGATTCCATCGCCGCCTGCAGCGCGTTCACCTGGCTGATACCGCTGGTGACGCCCAGGAACGACTGCCGTGCTGCCAGCACCGCGGCGCGGCGCGCCGTCTCGACATCCTGCAGCGCGCGCTCGCGGTTGGCGACAGCCTCGCGTACCCGTGAATTGACTGCACCGCCCTGATAGAGCGGGACGCTCAGCTGGACGCCCAGCGCGACCTGGGTCACGTCGGTGCCGATCGAGGAGGTCGCGCTGGCGCCCGCCCGGTTGCTGCCCGCGGAGCCGACCGCATCCAGCGTCGGCAGGTGTCCGGCGCGCTGACGATCGATTTCACGGCGCGCCAGTTCGACCGAGGCCTGCTGGACGCGCACCGTAAGAGAGTTGTCGCTTGCCTGACTTGACCACCGTTCGATATCGTCTGGCGCCGGTGGCGCGAGTACCGCGTTGTCACGCAGCGGCCGCAGGTCGGTCGGCGGCAGCCGCCCGATCACCTGCTGCAGGGCCTGCCGACGGACTTCCAGGTCGTTGCGCCCGGCGATCTCCTGTGATGAAGCCTGGTCAAAGCGCGCCTTCGCTTCGTTGTAGTCGACGATGGTGGCCGTGCCGACCTCGAAGTTTGCCTTGGCCTGCGCGAGCTGCTCACCGATGGCGCGCTTCTGCGATTCAGTCACCGCCAGCGCTTCCTGCGCGGACAGCACGTCGAAGAACGCCTGTGCGGCGCGCAGCGTCAGGTCCTGGCTCGCCAGCAGCAAATTCAGGTCGGCCTGTTCGAGCTGGATGGCTGCCTGCGCGTACTGGACGCGGCTGGCCGGCCGGAATATCGGCTGGATCACCTGGATGTTCAGTGCCGTGGTGTCGAACCGGCGCCCGCCCGGCTGGAAGAACGGATTGCCGGTGTTGATCAGCGTCGCATGGGTCTCGTTCCGGTTTGCGGTGCCCGACAGCGAGATGGATGGCAGCAGCCCGGCACGGGCCTGCGGCAATCGTTCGCGGGTGGCCGTCCAGCCGGCCAGGGCCGCGGCGAACTGCGGATCGTTCTCGCGGGCGAGCCGCTGGATCTCGACCAGGTCGGCGGCCGCCGCACCCGGTGGCAGCGAGAAGGTCCCGAGCGCCAGCGCCGCGGCCAGCGCAGCAAGCCGCGGGATGCGCCGGCCGAGGGCAGCCCGCAGGGACGATTCGGAGCGTTGCAGGTGGGGCAGGGGCATCTGGCAGTGACCTTGGCAGGCAGCGCAGCCGATCGTCGGAGCACTCGCAGCCGAATTATGCAACGCCTGCGGGCAGGCTGCGTGGCAGGATGCCGCACGGGAGACCGGGCTTCGCTCGAATCGGCCGGACTGGGTGATAATCCGGGTCCCAGTCGACTCCGGACGAGCACGCACATGCCCGATCACGCGCACACGCCCCACGCCCCGTTCCAGCGCAAGGAAGACCGCCGCCTGGTGACCGGCCACGGTCTCTACACGTCCGACCGGACGTTTGCCGGTGAACTGCATGCCGTGTTCCTGCGCAGCGACCGCGCGCATGCAGAGATCGTGTCACTGAAGACCGATGCCGCGAAGGCGATGCCCGGCGTGCACGGTGTGTTCACCGCTGCAGAGAGCACCGCCGCCGGCATGGTCAAGGTGATGTGCATGCTCGCACTCAAGGGCACCGACGGCGAGCCGCCGCGGGTACCGGCACGCAGCGCGTTCGCCGATGGGCGGGTGCGTTTCGTCGGCGAGACGGTGGCGATGGTGGTGGCTGACTCGGTCTCGGCCGGTCTCGATGCGCTGGAAGCGATCGAGGTGGAGTACCGCGACCTGCCGCACGTGGTCGACGGGGGGCGTGCACTCGATGCAGGCGCGCCGGTGATCCACGACACCGCACCGGGCAACCTGTGCTGGGTCGGCGAGGCCGGTGACCGTGCCGCCGTCGACGCGGCGATGGCCGCTGCGGCGACCGTGGTCGAACTGTCCGTCGAGAGCACGCGCGTGATTCCCAGCCCGATGGAGCTGCGCTGCTGCTCGGCCACCTACGACGCGGCGAACGACCACTACCATCTGTACTCGGTCACCCAGGGCGTGAACGCGTTGCGCCTGCAGGTCGCGTTCGCCGCCGGCATTCCCGAGAGCCAGCTGACCATCCATGCGCTGGATGTCGGCGGCAGCTTCGGCAACCGCAGCCCGCACTATCCGGAACACTGCGCGGTGATGCTCGCTGCGAAGGCGCTCGGGCGCCCGGTGCGCTGGGCCGGCACCCGTTCCGAGTGCCTGGCGAGCGACTACCACGGCCGCAGCAACCAGATCGCCGGCAAGCTGGCGGTCGACCAGGATGGCCACTTCACCGCGATCCAGCTCGACTGGGTCGCCGACATGGGCGCCTTCATCACGCCCGCAGGCATCGCCAGCCACACGCGCAACCCGGTGGTGCTGCTGTCCGGGGTGTATCGCATCCCGGCGATGCATGGCCGCTGGCGCGCGGTGTTCACCAACACCTCGCCGATCGCCCCGTACCGCGGTGCCGGCCGTCCCGACGTCAACTACATGATCGAGCGGCTGGTCGACGAGGCTGCGGCGAAGCTGGGTATGGACCCGGCCGACCTGCGCCGGCGCAATGCGATCGGGCTTGCCCAGTTCCCGTACAAGACGCCCACCGGTACGACCTACGAAGCCACCGATGTCCCTGGCTCGATCGAGAAGGCAGCGCTGCTCGCCGACTGGAAGGGCTTCCCGGCTCGCCGTGCGGCAGCGAACGCCAAGGGCCTGCTGCGCGGCATCGGCATGGCGACCTTCATCGAGAACACCGGCGCGGGGGTGTTCCCGAAAGACCAGATCGACATCGAGGTCGACGCCCAGGGCGTGGTACATGCCTACAGCGTCGCCCATGCGCAGGGGCAGGGCCACGAGACCACCTTCACGCAGGTGATCGCCGACGCGATGGGCATCGATACCGCCGGCGTGCTGCTGCACGAGGGCGTACCCGATCGCACGCTGATCGGAAACCACACCGGCGGCTCGCGCTCGCTGGTCGGCGCCGGCAGCGTCTGCAAGCTCGCTGGCCTGAAGCTGGTCGAGGTGGCGAAGTCGGCGGCCGCCGCGATGTTCGACACCGAGCCGTCGCAGGTCGACTACGCGGCCGGTACCCTGACCGACCGGGTCAGCGGCAAGTCGACCACGCTGGCCGAACTCGCGCGGCGGCCGGAGGGCCTGAAGACCCAGGCCGAGGCGACCATCGGTTCCACCTTCCCGACCGGCTGCCATATCGCCGAAGTCGAAATCGACCCGCTCACCGGCACCACCGAGATCGTGTCCTATGTGGCGGTTGACGACTGCGGCCATGCGGTCGACCACACGATCGTCGAAGGGCAGGTGCATGGCGGCGTGCTGCAGGGCCTGGGCCAGGTGTTCTGCGAGAAGGCGATCTACGACGAAGAGACCGGCCAGCTGATGACCGGCAGCTTCATGGACTACACGATGCCGCGCGCCGGCATGCTCAAGCACATCGTGATCGACGAGAACTGCATCCCGAGCAAGATCAACTCGCTCGGGGCCAAGGGCGTGGGCGAGTCGGGCTGCACCGGGTCGATTTCCGCGATGGCCAATGCGATGGCCGATGCACTGCGCCCGCTCGGCGTGCCGCCGATGGACATGCCGTTCACGTCCAGTCGCGTCTGGCACGCAATCGCCGCAGCCGGCGGGCTGAAATGACCTCCCGGGCACCGACCGTCGCACACAAGGAGCACTGAATGTACGAGTTCGAATACGTGCGGCCGAAGTCGGTCGCGGAAGCAGCCGGGTTTCTCGCGGCCAACGGTGATGCGCGGCTGATGTCGGGTGGCATGACCCTGCTGCCGACCATGAAGCAGCGGCTGGCACAGGCTTCGCACCTGGTGCATGTCGGCCCGCTCGGCGAACTGAAGTCGATCACCCGCGAAGGCGACACGCTGGTCGTTGGTTCAGCGGCCACGCATGACCAGGTGCAGGAATCCGAAGTCGTGCGTTCCGCCATCCCCGCGCTGGCGAAGCTCGCGCGCGGCATCGGTGATCCGCAGGTGCGCTACATGGGCACGATCGGCGGTTCGATCGCCAACAACGACCCGGCGGCCGATTACCCGGCGGGCGTGCTCGGCCTGGGCGCGACCGTGGTCACCCACCTGCGGCAGATCGCCGCCGACGACTACTTCCAGGGCCTGTTCACCACCGCACTGGCTGAAGGCGAGATCGTCACCGCGGTGCGCTTCCCGGTGCCGCGCCGCGCGGGTTACGTGAAGTTCGCGCATCCGGCCACCGGCTATGCGATGGCCGGCGTGTTCGTGGTCGAGACCGGCAGCGGCGTGCGGGTGGCCGTGACCGGCGCCGGCAACGGCGTGTTCCGCTGGGCCGAGGCCGAGGCCGCACTGGCGAAGTCGATGTCGGCGAAGGCGCTCGACGGCCTCGCACTCGATGCAGCGCATTTCTCCGAAGACATCCACGCCACCCGCGAGTACCGGGCACAGCTGTGCCGGGTGATGGCAGCGCGCGCGGTCAACGAACTGCTGGGCTGAACGACATGAGCCGAATCGAACTCACCCTGAATGGCAAGGCGGTCTCCGCCGACGTCGAAGACCGCACGCTGCTGGTGAACTTCCTGCGCGATGCGCAGCTGCTCACCGGCACCCATGTCGGCTGCGACACCAGCCAGTGCGGTGCCTGCACCGTGCTGGTGGACGGCCGGGCGCTGAAGTCCTGCACGCTGCTGGCGGTGCAGGTCAGCGGCGCGAAGATCACCACGATCGAAGGCATGGCCAGAGGCGAGGCGCTGCATCCGGTGCAGCAGGCGTTCTCGGAATGCCACGGGCTGCAGTGCGGCTACTGCACGCCGGGCATGGTGATGGCCGTCACCGATCTCCTGCGCAGGAACCCGAAGCCGACCGACGAGCAGATCCTGCACGGGCTCGAGGGCAACATCTGCCGCTGCACGGGCTACATCAACATCGTCAAGTCGGTGAAGCGAGCGTCGGAGCTGATGGCGGCTGGTTGATCCGCGGTAACCGTAATTTCGCTCGCAGCGCTTCGCAGGAGGACTTGCCTTGTTCGAACTCGAGTTTCACGATCCATCGGGATCTGTCGTGCCCACGGTCGATCACGCACCCCGACTTGCTGACCTGAACGGGAAAAAGATCGGCTTCGTCTCGATCGACGAATGGCAGGCCTTTCGCACCTTCCCGTTGCTGGCAGAACTGCTGCAGGCCGATTTCCCGGACATCGTTCTGCTGCCGATCGACGCGTATCCGCGCGGCATAGGGCCGGTTGCAAGCGAAGAGCTGGCTGCGCTGGTTGCGCGCAGCGGCGTCGATGCAGTGGTCGTTGGCAACGCCGCCTGAGGGGGCTGCGCCACTTCGTGCGGCCGTGCTGCCGCCAGAATAGAAGCCCTGGGCATACCGACGGTCACCCTGCTGCGCGAAGACTTCGCCGGGGTGTTCAAGAATGCGATCTCAGGTATCGGTCTCGCCCCTGAAGCGGCGGTGGTTGCGTTCCCGATCGACTTGTTCATGGCGGGCAGCGACATCGGGTCAATCGCCGCACGCAGGCAGGAGTTCTACGATGGCCTGACACGCTGGGCGCCTCGCGCGCGCGCAGCAGAGCGTACCGGGGCGGCGCTGCTCAAGGTGACCGGCGCGAGTCATCACGATACGTTGCTCAAGGCCAACGACCTGTTCATCAAGAACCTGTGGGGCGACGGGCTCCCGCTGTGGCCGGCGACGCGCGAAGCCGTCGATCGGATGCTGCGTGGCACCGACCTCCCTGCCTCGCATGTGCTGGGCAGGTTTCCGCCACGTGGCGGCACGGTGACAGTGGAAACCTGCGCGATCAGTCTCGCGATGGCCGGTGGCCGGGCGGAGTACCTGCCGGTGCTGCTGGCTGCAGTCGAAGCGGTGCTGGCCCCGGAAGCCCGCAGCGACTTGCTGCAAGCGGCTTCGGGCAGTGCGTTTCCGGTGGTGATCGTCAACGGGCCGCTGGCAAAACGTATCCGCCTGAACTCCGGCTTCGGATGCCTCGGTCCCGATCCGCAACGCCCGGCCGGCGCGAGCATCGGACGCAGCCTGCGTCTGTTGCAGCAGAACGTCGGCGGGGCGCTGCCAGGCATCGGTGCGATGGGCATCTTCGGCGCGATGCGTTACACGAACGCGGTGTTCGCCGAAGACGAGGAAGGCCTGCCGGCAGACTGGGAGCCACATGCCACAGAGCGGCACGGATTCGCCGCCGGCACCGATTCGGTTTCGGTGGCTTTCGCCAGCGGAGTCACCAACGTCAAGCGCCGCGGCGGCGCGGAAGTGGGCGCCGACGAGGACGTGCTACAGGGCCTGCATCGGGTCGCCGATTTCATGCGCACCCCAAACCTGCACTGCATCCAGTTCGATGCCTATGAAAATGGCACGCCAGGCGTGGTGATGATGTCTCGGGTTACCGCACAGGATATTGCAGCCCAGGGCTACACCAAGCAGGCCGTGCGCGAGTTTCTCTGGACCTGGTCGCGCATCCCGCAGCAGACCCTGCAGCGGTCCGGCAATGTCGAATGGATCCGCGCGAACCCGAACGCGGTGACGCGTGCCAGTGCAGACCTTGATCCCTGGCCGATCGCGTCGAAGCCCGAGAACATCGTCATCGTCGTGGCCGGCGGCGCGCATCCGACCAACAGCTACTGGCTGCAGGGCTATTGCCCGCGGGTGGTCGGGCGAACGATCGCGGTGCCAGCGGCAATCGAAGATCTGCTGTCCGAGGCTGATCGCGAACTGGGCTGCGCATCGGACTTCTGTGCGATCTGACGGATACTTGAGGGACGCTGCAATGCCAGGAGTTGCCGTTGCCCGGTGTCTGTTGGCGGCCGTGTTTGCGACCGCATCGATCGCTACGCAAGCCCAGGGGCAGGCGGTGTACCCGGCGAAACCGGTACGCATGCGGTCGGGCCGAACCTGTTCCGCAATCCCGGCTACGACCCGATCAAGGACTTCGCACCAATCTCGCTCGTCGCCATCACCCCGATCGTCCTTGTAGTCAACAAGACCCTGCCGGAGGTGACCTCTGTACAGAGCCTGATCGCAGTCGCGAAGGAAAAGCCGAGGGCGATCCTCTATGCGTCCGGGGGCTTCGGCGCGCCCCCCCATACCGCAGCTGCAGTTTTCGAGTCGATGACCGGCGTGCGGATGCAGCACGTGCCCTACAAGGGAGGTGGGCCGGCGATCGTGGGGCTCAGTTCGGGTGAAACGCACATCATGTTCGGCCCTGCCGCAACCATGCTGGCGCAGGCGAAGGCGGGTCGTGTCAGGGCGCTGGCGATAGCTCGCGCGACACGACTTCCAGCGTTTCCGGACGTGCCGACCTTTGCCGAGGCGGGGCTGCCGGCTTACTCAGCGAACAGCTGGTTCGGAGTGCATGCGCCGGCGCGAACATCGAAGCCGATCGTCGATCTGTGGAGCCGGGAACTGATGAAGATCGTGCGCCTGCCCGAGCTTCAGGCAAAGTTCCAGGATGCCGACCTGGAGCCGGTGGGTTCGACGCCGTCGGAGTTTGCAGCGTTCGTACGCAACGAGCTTGCGAGATACGCCCGCGTGGTCAAGGAAACGGGAATGGAGGCGCCGTAGGCGCCAGTCAGCGCGAGGTGCCCGGCAGCGCCGAGATTGGCTCAGTCCACCTTGAGCTTCTGCGCCCGGATCACCTTGCCCCATTTATCGATGTCGTCGCGGACGAAGCGGTCGAATTCCTCGGGTGACCCGGCCATCGGCTCGACGAGCATCCCGCGCAGCCGCTCGTCCATGTCGGGCAGGCGCACCACGCGGACGATCTCTGCGTGCAGGCGCGACAGGATCGGCTTCTGGATCCCCGCCGGGGCGTGGATTCCGTACCACGCGCTCGCGTCGTAGTCCGGCATTCCCTGCTCGGCGAACGTCTGCACCTCGGTGAAGTCCGGATGCCGCTTCCGGCCGGTGATCGCGAGACCCCGCAGCTTGCCCGAGCGGACGTGCGGCGACGCCGAGGCAGCGGTGTCGATCATCATCGTCACCGCGCCCGAGATGAGGTCGATGTGGGCCGGACCGCTGCCCTTGTAGGGCACGTGGATCAGGTCGATGCCGGTCATGCCGACGAAGACGGCGGCCGCCAGGTGCGGTGGCGTGCCGTTGCCGCCGGTCGCGAAGGAGAGCTTGCCGGGCGCGGCCCTGGCTGCGGCGACCACGTCCTTCGGCGCCCGGTACGGCAGCGAGGACGACACCACCATCATCGCCGGCGTCGTCCCGATCAACGTGATCGCCTGGAAGTCCTTGACCGGATCGTAGCCCGGGGCGGCGAACAGCTGCGGTGCCATCGAGTGCGACGCGGGCGACGACATCACGATCGTGTGGCCGTCGGGCGCCGCCCGGGCCGCGAGCGCGGTGCCGATCGTCGTGCCCGCGCCGGGCCGGTTGTCCACCACCATCGGCTGCCCGAACTCGGGGGCGATGCGCGCGGCCAGCAGCCGCGAGATCGTGTCGTTGCCGCCCCCGGGCGGGTACGGCACGATCAGGCGCACCGGCTTCGAGGGGTAGGCAGGCTGCGCGAGCACCGCGCAGGGCGCGCAGAGGGCGGCAAGGGCGGCAAGGCTGGCAAGGGCGGACCTCGCCAAGTCAACGGTCAGGACGGTCGTGCGAAACATCGGTGCTCCTCCGGGTTCGTGCTGATGCGGGTTTTCGCTGCAGTCAAGGGCTCAGGCGGAATCGCTTCTCCACGGCAGCGGCGGATCGTCATCACCCTCGGCCTCGAGGATGTCCAGCGCGGCCCGCAGCGCGCGCTCGTAGCGGTCGCGTTCGCGCGCCACGCGGTCGGCGTCCCACGCCAGGAAGCCGCAGCCGGTCTTCATGCCGTGGCGGCCCTCGGCCAGCATCGCCTCGAGCGAGGGCGGCGGCGCCGCGTCGGTTGCGAGCGTGGGGAACACGCGCCGGTAGAGCGCCGTCGAGATCTCCCAACCCGAGTGTTCCTTCTGGACGATCGGGCCGCACGCCGCGTAGCGAAAGCCGAACCCGAAGCGGACCGCGGTGTCGACATCGGCTGCGCTCGCCACGCCGGCGTCGATCAGCGCGAGGGCTTCGCGCATCAGCGCCGCCTGCATGCGGTTGACGAGGAAGCCTTCGAGCACGCGCCGCACGCGCACCGGCCGCTTGCCGATCGCACGCGCCACCGCCATCGCACGGGCAATGACCGCCTCGTCGGTGCGCGGCCCGTCGATCACCTCGACGACCGGCACGAACTGCGCGGGCATCAGGAAGTGGAAGCCCAGCATCCGGTCGACCGTGGCCGCATCGCCCGCGAACTCCGCTACGGGCAGCGTCGACGAATTCGTACCTACGGGTACGCCGGGTGGCACGAGGCGGTCGAGCCGGGCGAACAGCGCACGCTTGACCGTCGCGTCTTCCACCGCAGATTCGACGACGAAGCCGCATTCGTCCCACGGCACGCCCTCGAGGTCGGCGTGCAGCCGGATGCGCGCGGCGGCAGCGTCAGCATCGGGCACGCGCATGCGGCCGAGGCCTTCGTGCAGGCGCGCAGGCAAGGCCTCGCGCACCGAGGCGGACGGCTCGACCAGATCGACCGCCGGCCCGCGCGCGGCGAACGCCATTGCGATGCCGCTACCCATCGTGCCGCCGCCGATCACGACGACGCGCGGGGGCAGGTCGACGCCCACGTCAGTGCGCCCCGGTGATGAACATCATCGCATCCCCCTCGCCCTGGGCGCGGGTCCGTTGCCCGTGCCTCTGTACGTCACTGCGAACGTCATTGCGCGCTCGTTGCCACTATTGCACGAGCGCTGGCACCGGTCAAACCGGCGCGGCGCCGGCCTTCTTCGCCGCCGTCCGATTTACTCGAGCAGGCTGAAGCCCAGGCCCGGTGCGTCCGATACATGCAGCCTGCCCTGGGCAGACTCGGGATGGGTTGCGAAACGCGCACGCAGCGCGACATGCGCCCCATGCACTTCCAGCATTCCGCCATGCGCATGCCCGGCCATCACCGGCAGATTGGCCGCCTCGAAGCCGCCCGCGCCGGTGACCGGCACGCCATGCGCCTCGGCCAGCGCGAGGATGCGCAGCATGGCCGAGATGCCGCCGCAGAACGCCGCGTTCGGTTGCACGATGTCGAGCGCGCCTGCCGCGAGCACGTCGCGAAACCAGGTCATCGACTGGATCATCTGGCCCGAGGCCAGGGGCATCGAAGTCGATCGCCGCAGTTCGAGCAGTGATGGCACGTCGTTGCCGCGCAGCGGCTCCTCGAAGAAGGCGATGTCACAGTCGTCGAGCAGCGCGGCTAGCCGCTTGGCTTCGGCGACCGTGAACGCACAGTTGGCATCCAGCATCAGCGGTGCCGATCCGATCGCCGCGCGAACTGCACGCACACGCCGGGCATCTTCTTCGATGCTGCGGCCTGCGGCGCCGACGATGATCTTGGCGCCGGCGAATCCAGCGGCGAGCGCGTCCTGGCAGGCAGCGACCAGCTCGGCTTCAGCGAACGCGGGCAGCCCGGCCGTCGCGTAGGCGGGCACTGCAGCGCGTGCGCCACCGATGAGGCGTGCGACCGGCATGCCGAGCGCCTTGCCCTTGATGTCCCAGAGCGCCAGGTCGAGGGCCGACATCGCCGAGACGAACACCCCGGTCGATGCGCGCGGATTGAACTGTCGGGTCAGCATGACGGCCACCGCTTCATGATCGAGCGGATCCGCACCCACGAGCGTGGCGTGGATTCCGCCGTTGAGCAGGTGCGCCACCTCCGCGGCCAGGAACCGGCCGGTGACGCCCTCGCCGGAGCATCCGTCGACCGTGGTCACCCGGCAGCGCAGGAAGGTCAGGCTCTCCTGGCCGGCATAGGCGTCGCTGGCACGCGATGGCTTGATGTGCTCGACCCGGGCTTCGACGCGTTCTATCTTCATGGGATTGACCTGCCGGGTTTTTTCGGACCACTGATTAGTTGAGAATGGCGTGATCCGTTTTGGTTGGGGTGAACTGCTGTAACTGCTGCTTGAACTCGAAGGGCGTGCGATAACCAAGGCTCGAGTGTGGCCGATCGCTGTTGTAATGCTGCCGCCACTGTTCGATGAGGACTCGAGCTTCGGCACGATTTCGGAACCATTCGAGGTTCAGAC
>CAMDXD010000092.1 GCA_945877995.1 Bordetella parapertussis | reverse complement strand
AGGTGCAGCAGCAGCGTGGCGTCGCCGCCGTCGTCGAGGATCATGTTCGTGTAGCCACCATCGGCCCATTCGAAGATCCGGTGGGTGTAGTCCCAGTAATCGGCCAGCGACTCGCCCTTGACCGCGAACACCGGCGTGCCGGCGGCGGCAATCGCCGAGGCAGCGTGGTCCTGGGTCGAATAGATGTTGCACGACGCCCAGCGGATCTTCGCGCCGAGGGCTTCCAGGGTCTGGATCAGCACGGCGGTCTGGATCGTCATGTGCAGCGAGCCGGTGATGCGTGCACCGCGCAGCGGTTGCTGGCTCTTGAACTCTTCACGGATCGCCATCAGGCCGGGCATCTCGGTCTCGGCGATCGCGATTTCCTTGCGGCCCCATTCGGCCAGGCTCAGGTCTGCTACCTTGAAGTCTTCGGTTACGGCGGATTTCAGTACGGCGCTCATCTCGCGCCCCCCTTTCTTTTCAGAAAAAAGTTTGCGAGCGCCGTTGCAGAGACCAGACCGCTTCGAGCCTGGCCATCGTGGCCGATCGGGATCTGGACGATCCTCCGGCAGGCGATGGCTGCAGCGCTCCTCGAAGCGGCCGCAGTGTAACCCAGGAGAATGGACGGATGCAGGCATTTTTGTCTGATGTACCGTCTCCGCGCTCTCCCGCGCGGGGCTTCCGCGTCAGGCTACTTTCGGGGGCGACACGGCGTCCGAGTGGTCTGCCCACATCGTGTCGAGATCACGGAACGCCCACTTTTCCGGATCTTCCCGCCCGATGATCCGGTCGACCATGCCCTTGTGCGACAGGTCGATGATCTCCGTTGGGATGCGCGCGTCTGCCTTGATCGAGAAGAACAGCTTCACCCTGGGCGTGGTCAGCCCGCCTTCGTTCTGCTCGGTCACCACGCCGAGCCTGCCCGATGCCATCCGTACCAGCGATCCGACGGGATAGATGCCGACGCTTTTCACGAAGGCGTGGAACACCCGCTCGTCGAAATGGCTTTTCGACCACTCCGCCATCTGTCGTATCGATTCGGCGGGATTCCAGCCCGTCTTGTACGGGCGGTTCGAGGTGATCGCGTCGTAGACGTCGCATACCGAGCCCATCTTCGCGTACAGGCTGATCGCGCTGCCGTCGAGGCGGTACGGGTAGCCGGTTCCGTCGACCTTCTCATGGTGGTGGAGGCAGACATCGAGTGCGATTTCGCCCACCGTGCCCGACTCGACCAGGATGGCATGGCCCAGTTGCGGATGTTTCTTCACGAGCTCGAACTCCGCGTCGGTCAACTTCCCGGGCTTGTTCAGCACGCTTGCCGGAACCACGGCCTTTCCCAGGTCGTGCAGTAGCCCGGCCAGCCCGGCGTCGCGCAACTGCCGGGCGCCGAGACCGAGCTGGCGGCCCAGCGACAGCATCAGCCCGCAGACCGCGATCGAATGCATGAACGTGTAGTCATCGACTGTCTTCAACCGGGCCAGGCTGATCAGTGCACCGGGATTGCGTTCGACCGATGCATTGATCTCGTCCACCAGTTCGAGCGCGCCCGCCGAATCGATCGCCTCGCCCATCCGCGCTTCCGAGAACATCGAGATCACGGCGTCCCGGGCGTTCTCGCAGATGCGCGCAGCTCGTCCCAGTTCCGCACCCATCGTGGCGCGGCCGGGCGTGTGCACGTCGGCCGCGCGCGCCCGCTCGGCGTCGATCTGCCGGTTGGCGTCCTCGCGCGGGGCCGGCGTTTCAGCGCCGACGGTAGCCTCGACATCCACGCCTTCCGACGTATCGATCCAGATTTCCTGGACGCCGCCGTCGAGGAGACGATCGATATCCCGCGCCTCCTTCACCAGGAACCGTGTGCGCCAGAACGGATGGTCCAGCCAGGAGCCGCACAGTTCATGCACATGCATGCCGACGCGCAGTTGGCTGACCGATATTCTTTTCAACATGGAGCCGTGGGGGGCGTAGGCAGCGATATCCTGAACATTACGGTATTGCCCCCGATTTCTTGAGAGTGCCGTCCCCTTCCAGGCGCATTTCGATGGACGGCCTGCACAGCGTGCTGCGTATCTGATCCGCCAGGCAGAAAACGGAACGCCCCGCGCTGCGGGGCGTTCCGGTACGGCAGTGCGTGGTGTCGATCAGATGCCGGCGTCGGCCTTCAGTGCGGCGGCCTTGTCGGTCTTTTCCCACGTGAATTCGGGCTCATTGCGCCCGAAGTGCCCGTAGGCCGCGGTCTTCTCGTAGATCGGACGCAGCAGGTCGAGGCTGTGGATGATGCCTTTCGGGCGCAGGTCGAAGTGCCGCTCGACCAGCATGGCGATCTTCTCGTCGGCGATCTTGCCGGTGCCGAAGGTCTCGACCAGCACGCTTACCGGCTTGGCCACGCCGATCGCGTAGGCCACCTGCACCTCGCACTTGCTGGCGAGGCCGGCGGCGACGATGTTCTTCGCGACATAACGGCCGGCGTAGGCGGCCGAGCGGTCGACCTTCGACGGATCCTTGCCCGAGAACGCCCCGCCGCCGTGGCGCGAGTAGCCGCCATACGTGTCGACGATGATCTTGCGGCCGGTCAGGCCGGTGTCGCCCTGGGGGCCGCCGATGACGAAACGGCCGGTCGGGTTGATCAGGTAGCGCGCGCCCTTGAGCAGCGCCGCCGGGATCACCGGCTTGACGATCTCCTCGATCACTGCTTCGGTCAGTGGTTCGTGCGAGATGTCGGGCGTGTGCTGGGTCGAGATGACGACCGTGTCGATGCCCACCGGGCGGCCGTCGACGTACTTGATCGTGACCTGCGACTTCGCGTCCGGGCGCAGCCACGGCAGCTTGCCGTTGCGGCGCATCTCGGCCTGGCGCTCCATCAGGCGATGCGAGTAGTGGATCGGCATCGGCATCAGTTCCGGCGTCTCGTCGCAGGCGAAACCGTACATCAGGCCCTGGTCGCCCGCGCCCTGGTCGAGGTCTAGGCCCTTGCCTTCATCGACACCGGCGGCGATGTCGACCGACTGCTGGTCGTAGCAGACCAGCACGCCGCAGCTCTTGTAGTCGAAACCGATGTCCGAATCGGTGTAGCCGATGCGCTGCACGACCTTGCGCGCTACCTGGGCATAGTCGACCTGTGCATGGGTGGTCACCTGACCGGCCATCACCACCAGGCCGGTGTGCACCAGCGTCTCGGCGGCAACCCGGCCGTGCTTGTCCTGGGCCAGGATGGCGTCGAGGACGGCATCGGAGATCGCGTCGGCAACCTTGTCGGGATGGCCTTCCGATACCGATTCAGAGGTAAACAGAAATTCGCTCATGTGGGAAACCCGTCTGCTGTAAGGGAAAAGAATGCCGGCGCAGGAATCGCGACCGATGCTCGCAATGATCGAAGCAGGACTGCCGATAAGGATCGAATACGCCAGCGACCTCGAGTGTCACGGGCAAAAAGGGCGCTAGGATAGCAGAGTCGCTCCAGACGCCGATGTGAATGAACCCATTTTGCTATTCCTGATCCGACTGCTCGGCCGCCTGCCGCTGCGGGTGCTGCACTGGCTGGGCGCCGCGCTCGGCTGGACCGCGTACGCCTGCGACCGCACCTACCGGGAGCGCCTGCGCGAGAACCTTGCCCGGTCGGGGCTCGGCGACCCGCCGGGGACCCGCCGCCTGCTGCGCGCTGCGATTGCCGAGGCCGGGCGCTCCATCGCCGAACTGCCCTGCTTCTGGCTGCGGCCGCAGGCGGGCGTGTCCCGCTGGGCGCGCGTGACGGTCGGCCAGCGGCACCTCGATGAGGCGCATGAACGGGGACGCGGAGTCCTTTTCCTGTGCCCCCACCTCGGTGCGTTCGAGATCCTGCCGCAGTGGTACGGCCTCGCACGGCCGATCACGGTGATGTACCGCCGGCCGAAGCTCGGCTGGCTCGACCCGCTGGTCAGGGCCGGCCGGGGCCGGGGGCAGGTCGAACTGGTCGGTGCGCAGCTCGGTGGCGTGCGCGCAATGCTGCGCGCCCTGCGTGCCGGACAGGCGGCCGGCCTGCTGCCCGACCAGGCGCCCGGCGCGGGCGAAGGGGTCTGGGCGGAGTTCTTCGGCCGGCCGGCCTACACGATCACCCTGTCGGCACGGCTGGTGCGCTCGACCGGAGCGACCGTGCTGATGGCCTTCGCCCGCCGCCTGCCGCACGCGCGCGGCTATGAACTCGAGTTCCACCCGCTGCCCGAACCGCTGCCGGTCGACCCGGTGGAGGCGGCACGGGTGATCAATGCCGCGGTCGAGGCAGTCGTCGCACGCTGCCCGGCGCAGTATCTCTGGAGCTACAACCGCTACAAGCGGCCGGCAGGCGCGCCGCCACCCCCCCCGGCCCCGGCAGGCACCCGCTGATGGGGACCCGGATCGCCCTGCTGCTGGTCTGGCTGTTGCACTTCCTGCCGTTCCGGCTGCTTGCGCTGGTCGGGCATGTGCTGGGGTTGGCGCTGTTCCGGATCGCCGGCGCGCGCCGGCGCGTGGTCCTGACCAACCTGGCGCTCTGCTTCCCAAGCCTGTCCGAGGCCGACCGGCGGCGGCTCGCACGTGCCCATTTCGCGGCGTTCACGCGCAGCGTGCTCGACCGCGGCATCGCATGGTGGTCGAGCCGGGAGCGCCTGATGCGGGTGGTTCTGGTGGACGGCCGGGAGCACCTCGATGCGTACGCCGGCCGGCCGGTGGTGCTGCTGGCACCGCATTTCGTCGGGCTCGACATCGGTGCGCAGCGACTGGCGGCCGAGTACAGCGCGGTGTCGATGTACAGCCGGCAGAAGAACCCGCTTTTCGATGTCTTCCTGCGCGAGAAGCGGAACCGGTTCGGCTCGGTCATGCTGGTGTCGCGGCAGCAGGGCCTCCGGCCGGTGCTGCGGGCGATGCGCGAGGGCCGGATCTTCTACTATCTTCCCGACATGGATTTCGGCGCGCGCGATTCGGTGTTCGTGCCGTTCTTCGGCGTGCAGGCGGCGACGGTGCCCGCGCTTTCGCGCATCGTGCGGCTGACCGGCGCCGTGGTCCTGCCGTACATCACCGAGCAGTTGCCGGGCGGTGCAGGCTACCGGGTGCGGATCCATCCGCCGTGGACCGGCATTTCCGCCTCCGGCGAGCCGGACGATGCCGCCGACGCGCTGGCGATGAATGCATTCATCGAATCCGCGGTGGCCGGGATGCCGGCGCAGTACCACTGGCTGCACAAGCGGTTCAAGACCCGGCCACCCGGCGAACCGTCGCCCTACTGAGGAAGAATCACATGTTCCGCAATCCCGATGCAGGCCGCCTGCGTGCGCTGTTGCGCGAGGTACGTACGATCGCCGTAGTCGGCCTGTCGCCGAAGCCCGACCGGCCCAGCCATGGCGTGTCTCAATCGATGCAGTCGTTCGGCTACCGTATCGTGCCGGTGAATCCCGGCCAGGCAGCCATCCTCGGCGAGACCTGCTATGCGACGCTGCGCGACATTCCCGACGACGTGCGGGCAGGCATCGACCTGGTGGACGTATTCCGCCAGTCCGACGCGGTGCCTGCGATCGTCGACGATTGCATCGCCCTCGGCCTGAAGCGGTTGTGGCTGCAGGACGGCGTGGTCGACGCAGCGGCGGCGCAGCGTGCGGTCGAGGCCGGCATCGAGGTGGTTATGGATCGCTGCGTCTACCGGGACTATGTACACTTGACGCGATGAAGCTGGCATTCACCAAGATGCACGGTGCCGGTAACGACTTTGTCGTGATCGACGCCACCCGCGAGCCTGTCGCCTTCGACACGGCGACCTGGCAGCACCTCGCCGACCGCCACCTGGGTATCGGCTGCGACCAGATCCTGGTCGTCGAGCGGCCGCAGCTCGAGGGCACGGACTTCCACTACCGGATCTTCAATGCCGACGGCGGCGAGGTGGAGCAGTGCGGCAACGGCGCGCGCTGCTTCGTGCGCTTCGTGCGCGAGAAGGGATTGACCGACAAGCGCGAGATCCGTGTCGGCACGATGGCAGGCATCATTTCGCCGCGGCTGGAGGGCGATGGTCGCGTCACGGTCGACATGGGTGCGCCGCGGCTCGCGCCAGCCGACGTTCCGTTCGTCGCAACGGCCCGCGCGGACGTGTACCTGCTGGACCTCGCCGGCGGTTCGGTCGAGGTGTCGGCGGTGTCGATGGGTAACCCGCATGCCGTCCAGGTGGTGGCCGACGTGGATGCGGCGCCCGTTCTCGAGCAGGGCGCGCAGATCGAGTCCCATCCGCGCTTCCCGAAACGCGTCAATGCCGGCTTCATGCAGGTGGTCGACCGGCGCACCGTGCGACTGCGCGTGTACGAGCGCGGGGCTGGCGAGACGCTCGCCTGCGGCACCGGCGCCTGCGCGGCGGTCGTCGCCGGCAACCTGCGCGGGCTGCTCGACGCGCAGGTCGACGTGCATACCCGCGGCGGCGTTCTCACGATCGCCTGGGCAGGCGAGGGCATGCCGGTGCGCATGACTGGTCCGGCGGTCACCGTGTTTGAAGGTACGATCGACATTTGAACGATCGATGCCGGGCCGTGCAAGCGGCCCGCAGCCTGCGTGCAGGCGAACGAGACAGGATGGGGGAAGGGATGAAAGAAGGCATCAATCCAGACCAGGTCGCGGCCTACCTGCAGGAGCACCCCGAGTTCTTCGAACTCCACTCGGACATGATGGCGAACCTGTTCATCCCGCATCCGCACGGGGGACGCGCGATCCCGATCTCCGAGCGCCAGGTGCTGACCCTGCGCGACAAGAACAAGCTGCTCGAAACCAAGCTGGCCGAGTTGATCCGCTTCGGCGAGCAGAACGATTCGATCAGCGAGAAACTGCACCGGCTGACGGTCGCGCTGCTGGCGGCACCGGATGCGCCCGCAGCGATCCACGTCACCCGCCACCACCTGCGGGAAGATTTTGCCGTGCCGTATGTCGAACTGCGCCTGTGGTCGCCAGCGGCGCCTGCGGCGGGGAGCGAGCCGCCGGTCGAGTACTCACCGATCAGCGAAGAAGCGTGCGTGTTCGCAGACAGCCTGACCCAGCCCTACATCAGCGCGCGCGCGATGTTCGACAGCGCGTCCTGGTTCGGCGCGGACGGCGAGCGGCTGCATTCGTTCGCCTACATCCCGCTGCGCGGCCGGCAGGCGTTCGGGCTGCTCACCCTGGCGAGCGAGGATCCCCAGCGGTTCTACCCCGAGATGGGCACGCTCTACCTGAAGCGCCTGGGCGACGTGGTCTCGGCCGCTCTGGGACGGAGCCTTGCCGGCTGATCTGCCGGCGCCCGCGCCCGCAGCCCCGGCAGAGGCCTTGCCGGCGGCATCGCAGCGGCTGCTCGAGCGTTTCGTCGACTATCTCGCGACCGAGCGCCGCCTCGCGGTCACCTCGGTGGCGGCGTACGAATACGACGTGCTGCGACTGCTGCGCCTGGCCGGGGACGCGCCGCTCGCTGGCCTGACTTCGCAGGAGATCCGGCGCTATGCCGGCCGGCTGCACGGTCAGGGCCTGAACGGCCGCTCGATCGCCAGGCTGTTGTCGGCGTGGCGCGCGTTTTTCCGCTGGCTTGTGCGCGAGCGGCTGTCTGCCGCGAATCCCGCGATCGGCGTGAAACCGCCGAAGTCGGGCAAGCACCTGCCCAAGGTGCTGTCCCCGGACGAGGCGTCGCAGTTGCTCGGCGGCATCCCCGAAACGCCGGCCGAGGTGCGCGACCTCGCGATCCTCGAACTGCTCTATTCGTCCGGGCTGCGCCGCGCCGAGCTGGTCAGCCTCGACCTCGGCGACGTGCGTGCCGCGGACGCGCTCGTGCGCGTCACCGGCAAGGGCAGCCGGACGCGGGAAGTGCCGGTCGGCCGGCAGGCGCTGCTCGCCCTCGATGCCTGGCTGCAGGTGCGCCCGCTGATGGCGAAACCCGGCTGCGATGCCCTGTTCGTCGGCGTGCGCGGCGATCGTATTTCCGACCGCGTGCTGTCCACCCGGGTCGAGCAATGGGCGCGGCAGCGGGGCCTCGGCCAGCACCTGCATCCGCACATGCTGCGCCATTCGTTTGCCTCGCACGTGCTGCAGTCGAGCGGCGACCTGCGCGCGGTCCAGGAAATGCTGGGCCATGCGAGCATCGCAACCACGCAGATCTACACCCACCTCGACTTCCAGTATCTGGCGAAGGCGTACGACGCGGCGCACCCGCGCGCGCGCTTCGGCAAGCTGCCCAGGCAGGGCTGAGTTCAGTCCAGTGCGACGGCCCCTGCAGGTCGCAGTGGCCGGCATGCGGGTGGCGCACGTGCTCGTCCGCCACTTGATGGAAGACATGCTTCGCCTCGCGCCGCCGTGCGACTGGCCTGGCCGACCGATAAAATGCAACTGAGTAGCGCAAACGGGTTGCATAAAGGAGGTGCCCGGTGCATGCTCGGGCATCCCGTTGAAACACTTCCGACATGACGCAGGCACTCTACGGTCGATTCGCGGTCGCCAGGCGTGGCAACGATGGCGCGCAGGCGATGCGCACGGTTTCCAGCGACGATCCTTCGTCGCTGATGCGTATTCACGAGCCTTCGGTGAACCTCGCCGTCTGGCGGCGGACGCCGGATGATTCCGTGCTCGCGGCATGGCGCGACGCCTGCGCGACCGGCTCGACGGTGGTGGATGCCATCGTTCGCCCGGGCGCGCCGCACGAGGCAGACGAGACGGCCTGCGCGTCGTCCGTGGGCGAGCGGTTCGGCGTGTTCGCCCAGGACGTGCTCGTGCTGTCCCGCTGGATGGCCTGCATCGCCGGCTGCGTCGAGGTGCGTGCCCGGCTTGTGTCGATCGACGACGACCAGTGCAGGCTGTTCCATGTGGACGAGCGGGCACTGCGCATCCTCTCGACCTATGTCGGCCCCGGTACGCAGTGGGTCGAGGAGGGCGGCGCTCGGCGCGAGCGCCCTGGCATGGGCGGCCTGCCCGCAGACGTATTCAACCGCGCGTTGCTGCTTCCGGGCGCCGCCGTGCACCAGGCACGCGCCGGCTGGGTCTGCCTGCAGAAGGGCGATGCCTATCCTGGCAACCGCGGCCGTGCGATCGTCCACCGATCGCCGCCGATCGAAGGCAGCGGCCTGCGCCGCCTGCGGTTGACGCTCGAGCCGTCGGGCTATTGTCGATACGGACCCCCATGAACCCCGGCGGGCGGTCCCTGCCGCTGCCACCGCCGCCTCGCGCTAAACTCTGGGCCACGCCTCGCACCACGCGACCGCCCGCGGGCTGCGGCAGGCTGCACGCAGTCCCTCCGGTCAGAAGCGACGCGGGTATGGCCGGAACGGATCCCGCCAGCCATGTACCGGTCCCCAGGGACCCCAGCCCGGGCCGTAGAAGCTGCGCGCCCGCACCGATTCCTCGAACCGCACGACATCCAGATGCACGCGTTGCATGTAATCGATCACCGCGTCAGGTACGCCTTGCTCCCGCAGCTTCGCGAGTTCACTCGCAGGCAGCCGGTAGACGGCGTGGCTGCGCTGCATGCGCTCGATGATCTGCTGTGGCGACTGTCCTGCCCTGGCCGACGCGACGATCTCCGCCAGCGAGGGCGGCGGTGGTGCCGGTTCGCCGGAGGTGGCGCAACCGGCCAGCATGGACAGCAGCAGCACCGCCGCCACGGCTGCGCGCACGAGCGTGGCGTGGCTGCGGCCAGGACGGGTACTGATCTCGATTGCCATGCATTCTCTCCGGTGCGCTGCGCGTCGCCGTGCGGCAAGTGGCCGCGGGCGGGCGGCGGACCCCGCGCATGACAGCCCTGCGCGAGATGCCGTTCGATGCTCGCCAGCGCCGGCTTGCGCTGGGGTTCACGGCCATCTTGCACGTGCTGGTGCTGGGCTGCATCTTCCTGCTCCACGTTCAGGCACCGCGTCCCGCACCCGAGCGGCCGCCGCTCGAAGTCGTGATGATCACCCCACCTGCGCCGTTGCCGGAGCCCGTGCGTCCACCGGAGCCGCCCCGGATCGCGGTGCCGCCGCCGGTCGCACGGCCGGCTCCGCCTGTACCAGCGGCCCTCCCGCCGCGGCCGGCCCCAGCTGCGCCGCCGCTGGCAGAGGTGGCACCGGCACCCGTCCTGACTCCCGCGCCGGCGCCTCAGGCGCTCGCGCCGGCGCTCGATGCCACGCCGCGCCCTGCCGCGCCGTCGGTTTCGGCGGCAGCGCCCGCTGCCCGCCCCGCCGCGCTGGTGCCGCCGTCGTTCGATGCCGACTACCTGCACAATCCGACACCGCGCTATCCGCCGGCGGCCGCACGCCTGCGCGAGACCGGGCGGGTGCTGCTGGCGGTCAGCGTCAGCGCGGCCGGGCTGCCGGAGCGCGTTGAAATCGCCGCCACCAGTGGTTCGCCCCGTCTCGACCAGGCGGCCCTCGAGACGGTGAAGCGCTGGCGCTTCGTGCCGGCGCGCCAGGGTGACAAGCCGGTCGCTGCTTCGGTCACCGTTCCCCTCGTGTTCAGACTCGACGAGTAGATGCCATGAATGAAACATTGAACCCGGCCGCCGTTGGCAATCCCGGCAGCAATTCCTACGGAATCGGCGCGATGCTGGCGCAGACCGATGCGGTCGGCGTTGTCGTGATCGTGTTGCTGGTCGCGATGTCCGTCGCGAGCTGGTACTTCATCGCGGCAAAGGCGATCGAACAGCTGGCGCTGCGCCGCGCTGCGCGGCAGACGCCAGATGCCTTCTGGGGGGCTGCAGACCTCGCCGCAGCCGAACACGAGGTGCGTGGCCGGGCTGGTGATCCGTTCGCAGCACTCGCGCTGGCCGGCGTCGAGGCCTCGCGCGCGCACGCGGCCAGCACCCGCACCCTGGGCGCTGCCTGCGACCTGTCCGACTTCATCACGCGCGCGCTGCGCCAGTCGATGGTGGCGACCACCGCCCGGCTCGAGGCGGGCCAGACATTGCTTGCCTCGGTGGGCAGCACCGCGCCCTTCGTCGGGCTGTTCGGCACGGTGTGGGGCATCTACCACGCGCTGGTCGCGATCAGCCTGTCGGGCCAGGGCACCCTCGACAAGGTCGCCGGTCCGGTGGGCGAGGCGCTGATCATGACTGCGGCGGGACTCGCCGTGGCCATCCCGGCGGTGCTCGGATACAACATGTTCGTGCGCGCGAACCGGCTGCTGCTGGCCCAGCTCGACGGCTTTGCGCATGACCTGCATGCCGCCCTGGCCGTCGGCCCGCGCGCCCGCCCGGGCTCGAGCCCGGACGCGGCCGCGGCACCGGGGGCCATGCCGGCGGCTGGCCAACCTGCATCG
>CAMDXD010000091.1 GCA_945877995.1 Bordetella parapertussis | reverse complement strand
AGCCCATCGGCCGGCAACGCGTCGAACAAGGCCAGCGTACGTGCGCGGGCGGCCTGCAGTTCGTGCCGGCAATCGGCCATGTCTGCCGCCAGGCCCGGTATCGCCGGCGCCGATGCAGCCGGCGCCGCAGCCCCCCCTGCGGCTCGAGATGCCTGCGCGCCCTGCTGGCTGTGCATCTGCTGCGTCCCCCTGCGTGCGTCGGTGCCCGGGCGGCCCAACGCCCGTAGACTTGCGAGTTTACGCGCTTGGCTGAAGAGTCCATCCATGCAGATCGCCCTGGTCACCCCCGCCCCGCCGGCTTCCCGCGCCGGCAATCGCAATACCGCCGTTCGCTGGGCACGCCTGCTGCGCCGGCTCGGCCACCGCGTGCGCATCTGCACCGAGTGGCATCCGGCAACCGACGACCCGGGCGAGGCGCGCGCGCCCGCCGACCTGATGCTGGCGCTGCATGCACGGCGCAGCCACCCGTCGATCATGCGCTTCCGCGAGGTCTGTCCAGGCCGTCCGCTGGTGCTGGCCCTGACGGGGACCGACCTCTACCGCGACATCATCGACGACCCCGATGCACAGCAGTCGCTGCGCGTCGCCGACAGCCTGGTGGTCCTGCAGCGCTGCGCAATCGACGAACTACCACCGGCATTGCATGCGCGCACGTTCGTCGTACATCAGTCCGCCCCCGCCGTGCGCCGGGCGCCGCCACTGCAGCGCAGTTTCGAGGTGTGCGTCGTGGGCCACCTGCGCGAAGAGAAGGACCCGCTGCTCGCCGCGCGTGCACTGGCACTGCTGCCGGCGATCCAGGGCCGCGGCCTCCCGTTGCGCGTCACCCAGGTCGGGCGCGCGCTCGACCCGGCCCTGGAACGCGAGGCGCGCCTGTTGATGGCAGACGACACGCGCTACCGCTGGCTCGGAGAGGTCACGCCGGGACGCGCGCGCGCACTGATTGCGCGCTCCAGGGCAATGGTCATCAGTTCGCGGATGGAGGGCGGGGCCAATGTCGTGTCCGAAGCCATCGCCGCCGGCACACCGGTGATCGCCTCGCACATCCCCGGCAACCTCGGCCTGCTCGGCAGCGACTGGCCGGCGACCTTCCCCGTCGGAGATACGCCGGCGCTCGCCGCCCTGCTCGCGCGCATCGTCGCGGAACCGGCGTTCGTCGAACGGCTGCGTGCGGCGATCCGGGCGCGCGCCTGGATCGCGGATCCGGCTCAGGAGCAGGCCGCGCTCGCCATGGCGATCGGCGCGGCGGTCGCCTCGTGCGCAGCGGGCATGCCGCCCGCGCCAGCCAACCGGTAGACATGCAGGACGGAGCCGGTGGCGTCCTCCACGCCATGGCTGGCGAGCGGCTCGACACCGGGCACCATGAAGCTGTTACTGATGAACAGGGTGCCGGGGCGCATCTCCGCAACCACCTTGCGCCAGAGCCGCTCCATCGGCACCGGTGACAGGTAGGCGTAGACCACATCGGCACCGGACAGGTCATGCGTCCATAGATCGCGCCGCTCCACGGCTGCCTGGTTGGGCGACAGCCCGCACCGGAGACGGCTGACCAGGTACGGCAGCCAGGCGGTCTCCAGCCCGAGGCATTCCAGCGTCGGACGCTCCCGGCCGACGCTGGAGACCACGCCACCGAACCCGCAGCCGACGTCGACGAAACGGATCGGACGATCCTCAGGCAGCAATGCGAGCAGCCGTTCGCGGGCGGCCCGGCTGGTCAGGAACAACGGTACCCGTTCCCGCATCGCGTTGCCGTTGGTCAGCGCAAGCAGCGCGGCACCCGCCAGGTACAACCAGGACGGCGGCGAGAAGCGGTCGAGCAGCAGAGCCGCCGGGACGAACAGGCTGTGCATCACGATCCACCAGGGTGCGTGCCCGACCGCCGTCGCGAGCAGCACGGCGAGCCCAGCCTGCACCAAGGCCCAGCAGATCCAGGGCGCTTCCAGCGCGGCGACTCCGGCAATGCCGTAAAGACCCAGTGTGGCGGCCGTGGCGACGGCCTGCACCAGCAACCCGGCAAGTGCGGGGGACAGGTTCATCGGGCTGGTGAAATGCCCGGCGCCGCGTCCGGTGCCAGGCCGGTGGTGGCGGGCCGTGCCGCGGCGGCCGGCTGCGCCGCAGGCGATGTGGCCGACTCGGCGGTGATGGCTTTCTCCGTCTTGCGGTTGAGAACGATGATGCTGATCCTGCGGTTCACCGCATCGAACGGAGCCGCGCCGGGAAACCCGACCGCCGAGGCCAGTCCGACCACGCGCAGCACCTTGGCATCCGCCATGCCGCCAGCAATCATCTCGCGCCGCGCCGAGTTCGCACGGTCGGCCGACAGTTCCCAGTTGCTGAAGCCGCGGTCGCCGCTGCCGAAGCTCGCTGCATCGGTATGGCCGGAAAAACTGACCCGGTTCGGTACGTCATTCAGGATGATGCCGATCTCGCGCAGCAGGTCGCGGCTGTAGTTGGCGAGGTTGCTGCTGCCGGTCGGGAACATCGGCCGGTTCTGTTCGTCCACGATCTGGATGCGCAAGCCCTCCGGGGTCAGGTCGACCAGGATCTGCTTGCGGAACGGGGCGAGCAGCGGATTGGCTTCGATCGCCTTCTCGATCTTTTCCTTCAGTTCGGCCAGGCGGGCGGCCTCGCGGGCCTCCAGTTCGGCCTCGAGTTCCCGCTCTTCGCGCGGGCGCGGATCGCTCTCGCCCTTGTGCACCTGGCCCGCGCTGGCGGTGAGGTCGGTGCCACCGCCCGGGAGCACGCTCTGGGCTTCACCGGTCGACGAACCGCCCATCAGCGCGGTCCTCATCGGCGTATTGAAGTAGTCGGAGATGCCCTTGAGGTCGCCCTTGGTGACCGTACCGAGCAGCCACATCAGAAGAAAGAAAGCCATCATCGCGGTCACGAAGTCGGCGTACGCGATCTTCCATGCGCCGCCATGCTTGGCGTGGCCACCCTTCTTGATACGCTTGACGACGATCGGACGCTGCAATTCTTCAGCCATGGTGTCCCCGGGGTTCGGTCGTTCGGCGGCGGTCGGGCGTCACTTGCCCTTGCGCCGCTTCACTTCTTCCTCGAGTTCGCTGAAGCTCGGCCGCTCGGTCGAGTACAGCACCTTGCGCCCGAACTCCACCGCCACCTGCGGCGGGTAGCCATTCAGGCTGGCGAGCAGCGTCACCTTGATGCACTGGAGCATCTTGGTCTGCTCCGAGAGCTTCTGTTCTAGCAGGCTGGACAGCGGGCTGACGAATCCGTATGCCAGCAGGATGCCGAGGAAGGTGCCGACCAGGGCTGCCCCGATCTTCTCGCCGAGCACCGCGGGCGGCGCACCGACCGATCCCATCGTCTTCACCACGCCCATCACCGCAGCGACGATGCCGAATGCAGGCAGTCCATCGCCGACCCGCGAGATGGCACCGATCGGCGCTTCCCCTTCGTGGTGGTGCGTCTCGATCTCGTTGTCCATCAGGTTCTCGATCTCGAACGCGTTCAGGTTGCCGCCGACCATCAGCCGCAGGTAATCGACCAGGAAGTCCATCGCATGATGGTCTTCGAGGATGACCGGGTACTTCGTGAAGAGCGGGGACTGGTCCGGCGCTTCGACGTCGGATTCGATCGACATCAGGCCTTCCTTGCGCACCTTCGCCAGCAGGTCGTAGAGCAGCGAAAGCAATTCGAGGTACATCTCCTTCGTGTACTTCGATCCCTTGAAGCAGCTGGGCAGCGTGGCCATCGTCGACTTGATGACCTTCGGCGAATTACTGACCAGAAAGGCGAAGAACGCAGCCCCCCCGATGATCACCAGTTCCGCTGGTTGCCAGAGCGGGGCCAGATACCCACCAGCCAGCATGTAGCCGCCAAGCACTGCACTTGTGACTCCGATCCAGCCGATGATGACGAGCATGCGCGTTCCGCCTGTTGGGGTATCCACGCCAGTCACCCCGCCGATGGGTGCACGCCGCCCTCCGTTAACGGACGCTTTACGGGCGACTTGAGCAATCCCGGCTGCGGGCTGGAAGGGGCAGCCGCAGCAGGTCAGGCGCCGCGAATCCGATCGAATGCGCGCGCCACCGGGGCGAACGAGCGGCGGTGCGCCGCACAGGGCCCGAGGCGTTCCAGCGCGGCGAAGTGTTCGCGCGTCGGATACCCCATGTGGCGCTCGAAGCCGTAGCCGGGATGCTCCAGCGCGAGTTCGCGCATCCGCGCATCGCGGGTAGTCTTGGCGAGAATGGACGCGGCGGCGATTGCTGCCACCCGGGCATCGCCGCCGACCACCGCGCACAGCGAGAACCGATGGTCGTCGAAATCGGGCAACTGGTTGCCATCGACCCAGACCACCTGCGGCAGCGGCTGCAGCGCCAGCACTGCCCGGCGCATGGCCTGCAGGCTGGCGCGCAGGATGTTGACCTCGTCGATCTCGGCCGGTTCGACCGCCACCACCGACCAGCAGAGCGCCCGTTCCCGGATCTGCAGCGCGAGCGCCTCGCGCCGCGCGGCCGAGAGCACCTTCGAATCGGCCAGCCCGGCGATCGGCTGGCGCGGGTCGAGGACGACGGCGGCGGCATGCACAGGTCCGGCGAGCGGGCCCCGCCCCGCCTCGTCGACCCCGCAGAGCCTGGACGGCAGGCATCCGAGCGGATCCGTCCGACCCGTGCGTCCGGTCCCGGGCATCACGCGGTCGCGCGCCACGCTAGCCTTCCAGCACCTCGAGCACTGCGTTCGAGGTGCGCTCCGCGCTGCCCAGGCGCAGCTCGCGGTGCATCCGCGCAAACAGTTCAGACAGGTCGCGCCGCACCGGCTGATCACCGACCAGATTGGCCAGCGCCTGCGCCAGGTTCTCCGCAGTCGCATGCTCCTGGATCAGTTCAGGCACCACGAAACGCCCGGCCAGGATATTCGGCAGGCCACCGTACGGCAGGTAGCCCTTGCCGCGCATCAGCCGCCACGACCATTCGGCCATCCGGTACGTGATCACCATCGGGCAGCGCAACAGTGCCGCTTCGAGCGTGGCAGTGCCGGAGGCCACCAGCGCGGCATCGGCCGCAGTCAGGGCCTCGTGCGCATGCCCGAACAGGATCTGCAACGGCAACCCCTGCGCGTCCTGGTCGTAGAGCGCCTGTTCGAAGCGGGTGCGCGTTTCGCGGCTGACCAGGGGTACCAGGAACTGTACGTCCGGCAACCGGGCATGCAGCCGGCGCGCGGTCTCGACGAACAGATCCGCCATGTACTCGAGTTCGCCCTCCCGGCTGCCCGGCAGCAGTGCGATCACCGGCGCCACCGCCGGCAGGCGCAGGCGGTCGCGGGTCGCGCCACGGTCGGGGAACTCCGGCAGAAGGTCTGCGAGCGGATGTCCAACATAGGTGGCGCGGACGCCATGCCCTTCCAGCAGCGGCTTCTCGAAAGGGAACAGCGCGAGGACACGGTCGGCCGCCGCTTTCAGCAGCTTCACGCGCTCGCCACGCCATGCCCAGATCGAAGGGCAGACGTAGTGGATCGTACGCACGCCCCTCGACCGCAGGCGGCGCTCGACCTCTAGGTTGAAGTCAGGTGCATCGATGCCGATGAACAGATCCGGCTTCTCGCGCGACAGCCGCGCCACCAGCCGGCGCCGCACCGCGAGGATCTCGCGGTAGCGGCGCAGCACCTCGACGTAGCCGCGTACCGCGAGTGTCTCCATCGGATGCCAGCAGTCGAGGCCGGCCGCGCGCATCCTGGGGCCACCGATGCCGCAGAAGCGAATATCCGGACGGCGCGCGCTGACTGCGGCCATCAGTTCCGCGCCGAGCAGGTCGCCCGAGGGCTCGCCTGCGACCAGTGCGACCGTCGTCAACGGGCGAGCCCGCGCCGCTGGGCCGCGATGAACGCGGTCAGCAGGCCGATCAGAGGAACTTCCGCAGCCTGGCGCTCTAGTTCCGCACGGGCATCCTCCAGCGGCAGCCCGGACCGGTAGAGCGTGCGGTATGCACGCTTCACAGCCTGCAAGGTGCCGGCATCGCAGCCGCGGCGGCGCAAGCCCTCGCTGTTGATGCCTTTGGGCGCCGCGGGATTGCCGGCAGCCATCACGAACGGTGCGATGTCCTGCAGCACGACGCTGCCCACCGACGTAATGCAGTGTGCGCCAATGCTGCAGAACTGGTGCACGCCGGTGAAGCCACCGAGGATCGCATGGTCTCCGATCGACACGTGGCCGGCGAGCTGCGTGCTGTTGGCGATGACCACCTGGTCGCCGACGACGCAATCATGGGCGACGTGCACATAGGCCATGATCCAGTTGTCGCTGCCGATGCGGGTGACGCCCCCATCCTGCACCGTGCCGCAGTTGAACGTGCAGAACTCCCGGATGGTGTTGCGGTCGCCGATCACCAGGCGCGTCGGCTCACCGGCGTACTTCTTGTCCTGCGGGACCTCGCCGATCGAACAGAACTGGAAGATGCGGTTGCCAGCGCCGATCTCGGTCAGCCCGCGGATCACGCAGTGCGGGCCGATCGAGGATCCGGCGCCGATCTTCACGTCCGGGCCGATCAGGGTATACGCGCCGACTTCGACGTCATCGGCCAGTTCCGCCCCGGGCTCGACGATCGCCGTCGGATGGATACGTGTACTCATGTCCCGCTCCCGGCCCCGATCAGGCGATCGCCCGCCGCACGCAGGTGATTTCGCACTGGGCGGCAAGCTTGCCGTCCACCGTGGCCACGCCCTTGAACTTGTAGACGTCCCGCATGTACCTGGAAAGCTCGACCTCGAGGTACAACTGGTCCCCCGCATGCACCGGCCGCTTGAAGCGTGCACCGTCCACCCCGGCCAGGTAGTACACCGCCCCGTCGTCCGGACGCGCCTTGACCGTCTTGAACGAAAGGATTGCCGCCGCCTGGGCGAGGCTCTCGACGATCAGCACGCCCGGCATCACCGGATGGTGCGGAAAATGCCCGGGAAAGAACGGCTCGTTGATCGACACGTTCTTGAGGGCGCGGATGCGCACGCCCGGTTCGCATTCGAGCACCCGGTCGACCAGCAGGAACGGAAAGCGGTGCGGCAGGTACTGCAGGATCTCGTGGATATCCATCGATTCGGTCACTTCACTCCCCTTCCGAAGCCTTCCGGCCAGCCGGTCGGCCGTTCTCCATGTTCGATTCGAGGGCGGACAACCGCCCTTCGAGTTCCCTGATTCGGTCGGCCATGCGCGCGAGGTGCCGCACCTGGGCAGCATTTTGCAGCCAGCGGTCGTGTGCCTGCACTGGCATGTACCCGGTCACCTTCCCCTGCTCGTGTATCGAGCGGGTGACCAGCGTGAACGGAGACACCTCGACACCATCGGCAATCTCCAGGTGCCCGAGTATGCCTGCGGCACCGCCGATGCGGCACCCGCTGCCGATGCGCGCGCTGCCAGCGATGCCGACACAGCCGGCGATCACGCTGAAAGGCCCGATACGCACGTTGTGCCCGATCTGCACCAGATTGTCGATCTTGCAGCCCTCGCCGATCACGGTGTCGTCGAGCGCACCGCGGTCGATGGTGGTGTTGGCGCCGATCTCGACCTCGTCGCCGACCACGACCGTGCCCACCTGCGGGATCTTGACCCAGCGGCCCTGATCAGGCGCGAAACCGAACCCGTCCGCACCGATCACTGCGCCGGGATGCACCAGGCAGCGCGCGCCAAGCTGGCAGCCTTCGCAGACCGTGACGTTTGCGCCAAGCCTCGTCGCACTGCCGATGACGGCATTCGCCATCACCCGGCAGCCGGGGCCGATCGAAGCGCCGGCTCCCACCACGGCGCCCGGACCGATCGAGGCACCGGGTCCGATGGACGCCGACGGGTCGACCCGCGCGGATCGATCGACAGACGCCGACGGATCGATGCCGGGATACACAGGCGCAGGCGGGTTCAGTCGCTGCGCCACCCTGGCATAGTATGCGTAGGGATTCGACGCAATGATCCGCGGCAGGCCAGTCGACTCGCGTTCGGACTCGGCGACGATCACTGCGCTGGCACGCGTCGCCGCGAGTTGCCCGCGATAACGCGGATTGGCGAGAAAGCCGATCGCACCCGGGCCCGCCTCGGCCAGCGAACCCACGGATAGGATCAACGGATCGCCGCCGACCCGTTCACCACCGAGGACGGCTACGATCTGCGAAAGTTTCAACGCCATCAGCCGGGGGGACGCAGCGGGTGCCGTCAACCGACCCGTCGCTACTTATCCGACGCGACCAAGGCCTTGAGGACTTTTTCGGTGATGTCGATCCTCGGGCTGCGGTACACGGCTTCCTGGAACACGAGGTCGAGCTTTTCGCCCTCGGCGATGCGCTTGATCACGACGTTCACGCGCTCGAGGACAGTGGCCATCTCTTCGTTGCGGCGGATGTTCAAGTCTTCGCGGAACTCGCGCTGCAGGCGCTGGAACTGCTGGGTCAGCCGGGCCAGTTCCTGCTCGCGCTTGTTACGCTCCGTCTCGGACAGCGTCACTGCATCCTTCTCCAACGATACCTGGAGTTCCTTGGCGCGGCCGGCGAGACGTTGAAGTTCCTGGTCACGGGGCGCGAAATCCTTCTCGAGACGCTTCTGCGCGCGCACGGCCGGTGCTGCCTCACGCAGGATGCGTTCGGTATCGACGAACCCGATACGGACATCGGAAACCTGGGCCCAGGCGCCCTGACCTGCGGCGAGCGTCATCACCAGACCGACCGCCAACCATAACCTTCGAACCATCCCTGCCCCCGAATGAACGACCGGTGCGTAACGCACCCCACGCACGATCATACCACCGGTCAGAACCCGCTCCCGAAGGTGAACTGGAAACGCTGGAGGCGATCGGTACTCTCGCTGTTGAGCGGCTTTGCCATGCTCAGCTTGAGGGGACCGAATGGTGAAATCCAGGTCACCCCCAGCCCGGTCGAATACCGGATGTTGGTCGTCGTGAACGAATCATCGGCATATCCAGCATCGAAGAAAGTGCTCAACCGAACCGACCGGTCGTTGCGCAGCCCGGGGAACGGGAACAGCAGTTCGACGTTGCCGACCATCTTGTGCGAGCCACCGATGGGGGTGTTGTCCGCGTCGCGCGGCCCTACCCAGCCGGTTGCGTAGCCGCGCACGGAGTTGATGCCACCGACAAAATAGTTGCGGTAGAACGGCAGCGGCTTTCCGCCCAGGCCCTGACCGTACCCGATATCGCCGGTGAGTTGCAGGGTGACATCGCGCGTCAGCGGGTGGAAATACTGGGCGAGGTAGTTCAGGCGGAAGTACTCGAGGTCGCTGCCGGGGACCGTGACCTCGGCGTATGCGCGCTGGAACGTACCGCGCGTCGTATAGATGCGGCTGTCGCGCCGGTCGATCGCAAAACCGACGGTCGTAAACACCGACAGGTTCGACGGACCGAACGTGTTCACGAAGTCGATGTAGCGCTGCGGGCTGTCCGAATACGTGGTGATGTCGGTCTGCTCCGCGGTCAGCCCGACGTTCACGGTGACATTCTCGGTCACCGGGATGCCGAACCGGACGCCGACCCCAGCCGTCTTCGTGGAGTAGTTTCCGAGGCCCAGCGACGACGGGTCGTACGTGCGCCGGTAGACATCGAAGCCGGCGCTCATGCCGTCGGAAGTGAAGTACGGATTGGTGAACGATATCGACGCAGTACGGTTGATACGCCCCGTGTTCAGTTGAACCGCCAGTGCGTTGCCGCTGCCGAAGATGTTGTTCTGCGACACCGAGCCCTGGAGGATCAGACCGTCGCCGCTGGCGAAGCCCACGCCGAACAGCAGGTTTCCGGTGGCGCGCTCGACCACCGACACGTTGACGTCGACCTGGTCGTTTGCGCCGGGCACCGCCGGCGTCTCGATGTTGACCTCGGAGAAATAACCGAGGCGGTCTACCCGGCGGCGTGACCGGGTGAGTGCTTCCGCGTTGTACCAGCCGCCCTCGAACTGACGCATCTCGCGCCGGATCACCTCGTCGCGCGTGCGGGTGTTGCCCGCGACGTTGATCCGACGGACATACACCCGACGCCCCGGATCGACGAAGAAGGTGAACGACGCCGTCCGCTTCTGCTTGTCGATTTCCGGCACTGCATTGACGTTGGCGAATGCGTAGCCCTCGTCGCCCAGCCGCTCGGTCATCGCCTTGGTGGATTCGGTCAGCCGCTCGCGCGAAAACGTCTCGCCCGGCTTGAGCCGCAACAGCCGCCGCAGGTCGGCCTCGGGCAGAAGCAGCTCTCCGCCGAAGCGCACGTCGGAAACCGTGTAACGCTCGCCTTCGATGACGTTGATCGTGATGAAGATGTCGCGCCGGTCCGGCGTGATCTGTACCTGCGTCGACTCGATGGTGAACTCGAGGTAGCCACGGTTCTGATAATGCGAGCGGATCGTTTCCAGGTCGGCGGACAGTCGGTCGCGCGAATACTGGTCGAGCTTGCTGTACCAGGTGAGCCAGCCCGGCGTCCGCTGGTTCATCAGGCCGAGCAGCTCGCTTTCAGAGAACACCTTGTTGCCGACGAAGTTGATCTGGCGGATACGCGCGACATTGCCTTCGCTGATCTGGAAAGATACGCCGACCCGGTTGCGCTCGAGCGGCGTCACCGTCGTCTGCACCTGCGCCGCATAGAGACCGCGATTGATGTACTGGCGCTTGATCTCCTGTTCGGCGCGCTCGAGTTGCGCCTTGTCGAAGATACGTCCGTCGGAAAGTCCGATACCGCGCAGGGCCGTGCGCAGCTGATCTGCGCTGAATTCCTTGGAGCCGCTGATCTCGACCGAGGCGATGGCCGGGCGCTCCTGCACCGTCACGATCAGCACGTCCGCATCGACCTCGAGGCGCACGTCGGTGAAGAAGCCAGTGGCGTACAGCGCACGGATTGCCTGCGCCGCGCCCTCGTCGGTCATCCGCTCGCCGACCTTGACCGGCAGGTAGCCGAAGATCGTGCCAGGCTCGGTACGCTGAAGACCCTCGACGCGGATGTCACGTACGGTAAACGGGTCGAAGGCTGAACTCGCCTGGGCCCAGCACAGCGCGAGGCCAAACAACAGATGTCTTGCTCGCAGCATGTAGTCGTAGGAGTTTGGGCGATCGCTGGCAGCTTCGCTACCAGCCGACCCGACCGGAAGGATCGGCCCGGATTAACCGCCGATCAGGCGGTGGATGTCATTGAAGATCGCGAAAGCCATGAGCACGAACAGCACGCCCATCCCGACCTGCTGGCCGATGGCCATTACCCGTTCGGAGACCGGGCGGCGTCCGACGACTTCGACCGCATAGTACATCAGGTGTCCGCCGTCGAGCATCGGGATCGGCAGCAGGTTCAGGACACCCAGGCTGATGCTGATCAGCGCGATGAAGGTGAGGTA
>CAMDXD010000090.1 GCA_945877995.1 Bordetella parapertussis | reverse complement strand
CCGAAGAAGGTCGCACCGAAGAAGGTCGCACCGAAGAAGGTCGCATCCAAGAAGGTCGCACCGGAGAAACCCGCCCGCGTCGCCACTCCGCCGCGCAGGACCCTCGTCCGCCAGTCGCCGATCCATGGCCGCGGTGTCTTCGCGACGGTGGACATCCCGAAGGGAGAGCGCGTGATCGAGTACAAGGCGCGCAAGATCACCTGGGCGCAGGCTGACCGCTGGTATGCCGACGACGACAGCAAGCCGTCGCACACGTTCCTGTTCACGCTCGACGACAAGTACGTGCTCGACGGCAACAAGGACGCCAACAGCGCCCGCTGGATCAACCACTCCTGCAACCCGAACTGCGAATCCGACATCGTCGATGGCCGCATCTGGATCGAGGCGCTGCGCAACATCAAGGCCGGCGAAGAGTTGAACTACGACTACAACATCACCCTCGAGACACCGCATACCCCGGCCGAGAAGCGCCGCTGGGGCTGCCGCTGCGGATCGAAGAAATGCCGCGGCACGCTGCTCGGGAAGAAGCGCTGATTCACTTGCGCTGATTCACCGGTGCTGACTCACCGGTGCAGGCCGGTCAGCTGGCGTTGAACTTCGCGCGCAGCGCCTCGACCCTGCGCCGGTTCACGCCGAGGTCCCAGTAGCCGGTGCGCGATGCTGACTGCACGTGGAACACGCCAGCGGCCAGGTCGAGTTCGAAGCGCACATCGTCGATGAAGCCGAGCACTCGCGACCGGAACTCGACGGCGATCCAGCCTTGCCGCGCATCAACGACGGTTGCGCCGCGGTCCTGTTCGATGAGCCGCAGCAGTCTTGCCTGCGCAGCCTCGGCAGGGCCCGTGAATGCAAACGGTGCGACCTGTTGCGAGGGCCGTATCGCCAGGGAAGAGACGCAGTTGGGACTGTCAGGGCAGGAGGGCAGCATGGTCGCCGATCGGACCGATCCGGCGCACAGCAGGAGCGCGAGGGCGGCAGCGGCCAGCGTGCGTGGGCGGAAATGGGAAGATGACATGGTCGAAGTGTGACGCAAGCGTGCACGCCCGCACAGCGAACCCGCGCTGCACGCCTACAATCATGCCATGGACCTTCCCGATTCTGATGCTCGCGACGGTGTTCCCGGCGTCGACGCGGCCGCTGGCGAACCGGTGGTGCGCCGTCTGGGAACGACCGTCTACCGCGAGGCCTGGGCCGCGATGCAGGCCTTCACCGACCGCCGCGGCGCGGCTACCCGCGACGAACTGTGGCTGACCGAACATCCGCCCGTCTACACGCTCGGGCTCGCCGGGCGACCCGGCCACCTGCATCCGGCCGCGGCCGAAGGCGCGATCGAGATCGTGCACGCCGACCGTGGCGGGCAGGTCACCTACCACGGACCCGGGCAGGCCGTGATGTATGTGCTGCTCGACCTGAAGCGCCGGCGCCTCGGCGTGCGGCAGCTCGTCCGGATGCTGGAACAGGCCGTGATAGACTGCCTCTTCACGTGGGGGATCGAAGCGCATGGCAGGGTGGATGCACCCGGTGTATACGTCGGCGCGGCGAAGATTTCCGCCCTCGGATTGAAGGTGCGGCGCGGTGCCAGCTACCACGGCCTCGCGTTAAACGTCGACATGGACCTGTCCCCGTTCGACGCAATCGACCCGTGCGGCTATCCCGGCCTTGAGGTGACGCAGGCTCGTGCGCTCGGGATCGACGAATCCACCGGTGAAATGGCCGACCGCCTGGCCGCCTTGTTCATCGCCAGCCTGCAAGCCCGATTCCCGATCGTCCCAGAATGAATACAGCCCCGGTTTCCCCGCCCGCCGCAGGCGAGAAGCAGAAGGCGCAGGCCAAGACCTCGCGCAATCCGATCCCGATCGTACCGGTCGGTGTCGCGCTGAAGAAGCCCGACTGGATCCGCGTGAAGGCGCCGCACCCGGATTCACGCTTCTACGAGATCAAGAAGATCCTGCGCGAGCAGAAGCTGCACACGGTGTGCGAGGAAGCGTCGTGTCCGAACATCGGCGAGTGCTTCGGCAAGGGCACCGCGACATTCATGATCCTGGGCGACCTGTGCACCCGGCGCTGCCCGTTCTGCGACGTAGGCCATGGCCGCCCGCAGCCGCCCGATCCGGACGAGCCGCGCCACCTCGGCGAGACCATCGCAGCGCTCGGGCTGCGCTACGTGGTGATTACCAGCGTTGACCGCGACGACCTGCGCGACGGTGGCGCACAGCATTTCGTCGATTGCATCCGGTCGGTGCGCGCGCTGTCCCCGGCGACGACGATCGAGGTGCTGGTACCCGATTTCCGTGGGCGCCGCGACCGTGCACTGGCCATCCTCGATGCCGGTCCGCCGGACGTGATGAACCACAACATGGAAACCGTGCCGAGGCTGTACAAGGCCGCGCGCCCAGGGGCCGATTTCGCCAACTCGCTGCTGCTGCTGAAGGAGTTCAAGGCGTGCCACCCGAAGGTGCCGACCAAGTCGGGGCTGATGGTCGGGCTGGGCGAGACCGACGAGGAGATCCTCGAGGTGATGCGCGAGATGCGTGCGCACGATGTCGACATGCTCACGATCGGCCAGTACCTGCAGCCGTCCGGCCACCACCTGCCGGTCATGCGCTTCGTGCATCCTGACACCTTCGCGATGTACGAGGCCGAGGCGATGAAGATGGGCTTCGCCCATGCGGCCTGCGGTCCGATGGTGCGCTCGAGCTACCACGCGGACCAGCAGGCCCACGACGCGGGCGTCATCGTGTCGGACATCGGCGTGGCTGCCCCGGCTGGCGCCTGACACTGAACGCGGCTGCAACACGAACAGAACCTGCGGACACGATATGAAAAAGGCTGACCGGTTCACCCGGAACCCACTCGAAAGCGGTTGCCCGACGATGCGAAGGGATGTGTCCGGCCTGCTGCTGGCCTCCGCGGCGCTGCTGTGCCTGCCCTCATCCGTGAGGGCCCAGGCCCTCGCCGCGATCTCGGGCGCAGACCAGGTCGGTGCGCTGCGCGCCGCGCTCGGCCAGGGCGCCTCGGCTGCCGTCTCGCTGCTGGGTGCCTCGGACGGCTTCTGGAACAATCCGCAAGTGAAGATCCCGCTGCCGGATACGCTCGAGCGCCTGCGCCGCCCGGCGCGCCTGCTCGGCATGGGCGGCCAGTTCGACGAACTGCACCAGTCGATCAACCGTGCGGCCGAGGCTGCAGTCCCGCAATCGATCTCCCTGCTGCATTCGGCGATCAAGGCGATGAGCGTGCAGGACGCGCAGGGTATCCTGACCGGCGGGCAGACGGCTGCGACCGACTACTTCCGCAAGGTCACCAGCGGTGAACTGTCCAACCGTTTCCTGCCGGTGGTGACCAAGGCCACCGAGAAAGTCGGTCTCGCGCAGCAATACAACGCGATCGCCGAGCGTGGCTCCTCGTTCGGCCTGGTCGATTCGAAACAGGCGAAGCTCGAGCCCTACGTGACGAACAAGGCCCTCGATGGCCTGTATCTGATGATCGGCGAGGAAGAGAAGAAGATCCGCGCGAATCCGGCGGCTGCGGCGACCGACGTCGCGCGTCGCGTGTTCGGAACGATCGGGCGCTGATCAGCGGGCGGGGATGAGCAGCACTTCCTCGTTCAGGCCCGTGCGCTCGAGCGCTGGCAGCGGCGAGGGCCGGGGCGTGTGTCCGCGGCCCGGCACAGCTGCAGGTCAGGCGGATACTTCGGCACCCGACTTCGACTTCGCGCGCTTGCGGTCGTGCTCGAGCAGGTAGCGTTTGCGAACCCGGATCGACTTCGGCGTGACCTCGACCAGTTCGTCGTCCTCGATGAACTCGACCGCGTACTCGAGCGTGAGCTTGATCGGCGGCACCAGCACGATCGCCTCGTCGGTACCCGAGGCGCGCACGTTGGTCAGCTTCTTGCCCTTCAGCGGATTGACGACGAGGTCGTTGTCGCGCGAATGGATGCCGATGATCATGCCTTCGTAAAGCTTCTCGCCGGGGCTGACGAACATGCGGCCACGTTCCTGGAGGTTCCAAAGGGCGAAGGCCACCGAATCACCGGTATCCTGCGAGACCAGTACGCCGTTGCGCCGCCCGGCCATGTCGCCCTTGGTCGGCGCATAGTCGTCGAACACGTGGCTCATCAGGCCGGTGCCACGGGTCAGGTTCATGAACTCGCCCTGGAAGCCGATCAGGCCCCGTGCCGGCACGCGGTATTCGAGCCGTACCCGGCCACGGCCGTCCGGCACCATGTCCTGCAGGTCGGCGCGGCGCTGGCCCAGGGCCTCCATCACGCCACCCTGGTGCGCGTCTTCCACGTCGACGGTCAGCAGCTCGTACGGCTCGCAGGTGACGCCGTCGACCACGCGGGTGATCACGCGCGGACGACCGACGGCGAGCTCGAAGCCTTCCCGGCGCATGTTCTCGATCAGGATGGTCAGGTGAAGTTCGCCGCGTCCGGACACTGCGAACACGTCGGTGTCGCCAGTCTCTTCGACGCGCAGCGCCATGTTGGTCAGCAGTTCCTTGGTCAGCCGCTCGCGGATCTGGCGGCTGGTGACGAACTTGCCTTCGGTGCCGGCCAGCGGCGAGGTATTGACCATGAAGTTCATGGTCAGCGTCGGCTCGTCGACCTTCAGCGGAATGAGTGCCTCGGGATGGTCGATGTCGGTCAGCGTGGTGCCGATCGCCAGTTCTTCGATACCCGAGACCAGCACGATGTCGCCGGCCATCGCCTCGGCCATCGGCACCCGCTCGAGCCCCTGGAAGCCGAGCACCTGGTTGATACGAGCCTTGCGCTGGGCGGTGTCGCCGTACAGCACCGCGACATCCATCGCCGGGCGCAGCTTGCCGCGCTTGATGCGGCCGACGCCGATGCGGCCGACGTAGCTGGAGTAGTCGAGCGCGCTGATCTGCAACTGGAGCGGCCCTTCGGTGTCTTCCAGCGGCGGGGCGGGCACGCGCTCGAGCACGGTCTGCAGCAGCGCCCGCAGGTCGCTGCCGGGTTTCTTCCAGTCGAGCGTGGCCCAGCCCTGCAGTGCCGAGGCATATACGACCGGGAAGTCGAGTTGTTCTTCGGTCGCGCCGAGCTTGTCGAACAGGTCGAACGTATGGTCGACCACCCAGTCGGGACGGGCACCGTCGCGGTCGACCTTGTTCACCACGACGATCGGCTTCAGGCCGAGGGCCAGTGCCTTCTTCGTCACGAAGCGGGTCTGGGGCATCGGGCCTTCGACCGCATCGACCAGCAGGAGCACGCCATCGACCATGCCGAGCACGCGCTCCACCTCGCCGCCGAAGTCGGCGTGGCCGGGTGTATCGACGATGTTGATGTGGACGCCGTCGAAGTCGAGCGCGCAGTTCTTCGCCAGGATGGTGATGCCGCGTTCTTTCTCGAGGTCGCTCGAGTCCATGACCCGTTCGGTCACTTTCTCATGGGCGGCAAACGTGCCAGACTGGCGGAGCATTTTGTCGACCAGCGTGGTCTTGCCGTGGTCGACGTGGGCGATGATCGCGATATTTCTGAGGGCGCGGGACATTGGGGGGTGGCGTCCGTTCTGTGGCTGGAGAATCCGCACCGTTCGTGGCGGCATCGGATGGGTCATGCGGCAGGGTGCCGGCGGGGTGCCGACATGACGCCTACGACGGCGCTTTTAGCACCGACAAAAGCCGACGAGTCTAGCACGCGCACCCTGCACTTCCCTGTTCCAGCCATTACACTCGGTGGTTTGAGCGCAGAGAGATGGAACGCCGATGCCCCGCATTGCCCTCGATCAACTGACCGATCTGGCCGCCGCCACGCTTGTGAAGGCGGGGGCGGCGCCAGCACAGGCGGCCGCCACCGCGCGCGCGCTGGTCGCGGCAGACCGTGACGATCTCGCGACGCATGGCGTATCGCGGATCCCGCTGTACGTCGACCACCTGACGACCGCGCGGGTGGACGGCAGCGCCCGGCCAGCGGTCGTCCATGAACGCGGCGGCAGCTGCCTGATCGACGTGCACGGCGGCCTCGCCTATGAAGCCTGCGAAATGGCCGTCGGCGAGGCGATCGCGCGTGCGCGCAGCCACGGCATCTCGCTGGTCGCACTGACCAACAGCCACCATTACGGTGCGGCGGTCTATCACCTCGAACCGATCGCCGCGGCTGGCATGATCGGCCTCGCGCTGACCAACTCCCCCGGCGCGATCAATGCCTGGGGCGGGCGTCGGCCGGTGTTCGGCACCAATCCGATCGCGGCGGCGTTCCCGCGCGCGGCGAAGCCGCCGGTGCTGATCGACCTTTCGCTGACCGAAGTGACCCGTGGCAAGATCATGATCGCCGCAAAGGAAGGGCGTCCGATCCCCGAGGGCTGGGCAGTCGACAAGGACGGCAACCCGACCACCGATGCGAAGGCCGCCCTCACCGGCAGCCTGTTCGCCATCGGTGGCGCCAAGGGCGCGATGCTCGCGATGATGGTCGAGCTTCTGTGCTGCGGGCTGACCGGGGCGGCGCTGGCGTTCGAGAACGACTCGTACTTCGAACCTGGCAACAAGCCCCGCATCGGCCACACGCTGATCGCGATCGATCCCGGCTCGACCGCCGGCAGTGCCGTGTATTTCGAGCGCGTCGAGGCGCTGATCGCAGCCATGCTCGCCGACTCCGGCGTGCGCCTGCCGGGCGACCGCCGCCACGCCGCGCGCGCCCGGGCAGCGGCCGAAGGGGTCGACATCCCGGACACGCTTTACCGACAATTGCAGCAACTGGCCGGCCGCGCCTGAGCGTGGCCATGCCCAACACACGGATGGAACCGACATGACCGACCAGACGCTGACGCTCGTCGTCAACGGCAGTGCGCACGCCGTACAGTGCGACCCCGAAACGCCACTGCTCTACATCCTGCGCAACGACCTGTCGCTGAAGGGTGCCCGCTACGGCTGCGGCCAGGGCCAGTGCGGTGCCTGTACGGTCTTGGTCGATGGCAAGGCCGTGCAGTCGTGCAACGTGCCCGTGTCCGACTTTGCCGGCAAGTCGATCACCACGATCGAGGGCCTGGGCACCGCCGAGGCGCCGCATCCGCTGCAGCAGGCGTTCATCGACGAACAGGCCGCGCAGTGCGGCTACTGCGTGACCGGCATCGTGATGAGCGCCAAGGCGCTGCTCGACGCCAACCCCAAGCCGACGCGCGCCGAAATCACCGCCGCGTTGCGCGACAACCTGTGCCGCTGCGGCACCCATGCGCGGATCATCCGCGCGGTCGAGCGCGCCGCCGCGGCGATGGCTGCCTGAACACCCCGAGAGGTCACGAACGATGTCGCGTACCAACGATTCCTCCCCGCTGCCCGGCAGCCTCTCCGTCAACCCGATCCTGGACAAGTGGGTGCGCCTGGTGCCCGGCGCCGCCGGCCCGGCCTCGCATGCGGTGACGGTGTCGCCCGGCAAGGTCGATATCGGCCAGGGCATCTCCACCGCGCTCGCGCAGATCGCCGCCGATGAGCTCGACGTCTCGCTGGCGCGCATCGTGATGAAGCCTGCCGGCACCGACGCGTCGCCGAATGAAGAGATGACCTCGAGCAGCCTGTCGATCGAGCACAGCGGCATCGCGATCCGCTTCGTCTGTGCCGAGATCCGCGGCACGCTGCTGCAGAAGGCCGCGCAGCAACTGGGCGTGAGCGCCGAACGGCTGACCGTCGACGACGGGGTTGTCAGCGCCACCGGGGGTGGCAGCGTCACCTACTGGGACCTGCTCGAACCCGGCCTGTTCCATCGCGCGGCCACTGCCCAGTTCCAGCCCAAGGCCGTGGAAGACTTCAAGCTGATCGGCACCGACGTGCCACGGCTGGACATCCCGGCGAAGGTCACTGGCAAGCCGAGCTACGTGCATGACATGGTGCTGCCCGGCATGTTGCATGGCCGCGTCGTGCGCCCGCCGAGCTACGATGCACGCCTGCTGTCGATCGACGACGAGGCAGCGCTGCGTGCGATGCCCGGGCTGGTCGAGGTGGTGCGCGACGGCAGTTTCCTCGCGGTGGTCTGCACGAAGGAAGAGCAGGCGATCCGCGCCGCGCGCGCGCTGCGCAACCGCGCGAAATGGGACGACCGTACGAACCTGCCCGCCCAGGGCGCAGTGTACGACCACCTGAAGACGCTGCCCAAGACGGTGCACGTGGTACACGAGAAGACCGACGATGCTGCGAAGGCAAAGGCGGCGAAGACTATGAAGGCGGCGTTCACCAAGCCGTACATCGCCCATGCCTCGATCGGCCCGTCCTGTGCGGTGGCGGTGTGGAACGATGGCAAGCCGGAGATCTGGTCGCACAGCCAGGGCATCTTCCCGCTGCGCGTCGACCTGTCGAAGGTGCTGCGCATGCCCGAGGCGGACATCACCGTCCACCATGCCGAGGGTGCCGGCTGCTACGGCCACAACGGCGCCGACGATGCAGCGCTCGACGCGGCGCTGGTCGCGCGCGCGGTGCCGGGGCGTCCGGTCAAGCTGCAGTGGTCGCGCGAGGACGAGTTCCAGTGGGAGCCCTTCGGCCCGGCGATGAGCGTCGAGGTCACCGCCTCGCTCGACGCCGGCGGCAACATCGTCGACTGGACCCATGAGCTCTGGAGCAACACGCAGAGCACGCGGCCGGGCCGCCAGCCCGAGGGCACCTGGCTGATGGCGGGCTGGCACCTGGCCGATCCGCTGCCCAAGCCGCCGCCGCGGATGATCCCGCTGGCCGGTGGCGGCGGCAGCGACCGCAATTCGGTGCCGCTGTACGACCTGCCCAATTCGAAGGTGATCCACCACTTCATCACCGAGATGCCGGTGCGCGTGTCGGCGCTGCGTTCGCTCGGCGCGTTCGCCAACGTGTTCGCGATCGAGACCTTCATGGACGAACTGGCCGAGGCGGCCGGCGTCGATCCGGTCGAGTACCGGCTGCGCCACATGAAAGACCCGCGCGCCCGCGCGGTGATCGAGGCGGCTGCCGATCGTGCGAACTGGAAGTCGCGCAAGGCCTCCGACGGCACGACCGGCATGGGTATCGCGTTCGCGCAGTACAAGAACAAGCAGACCTACTGCGCGGTGGTGGCCGAGGTGTCACTCGAGGAAGAGCTGCGCGTCACTCGCTGCGTGGCGGCGGTCGAGGCGGGGCTTGCGATCAACCCGGACGGCATCATCAACCAGACCGAAGGCGGCGTGATCCAGGCGGTGTCGTGGACGCTCAAGGAGGCGGTGCCGTTCGACCCGTCGGGCGTGCGCTGCATGACCTGGGACGACTACCCGATCCTGCGTTTCGACGAAGTGCCGGAGGTCGACGTGGTACTGATCGACCGGCCCGACCAGAAGTCGCTCGGCGCGGGCGAGGCGGCGCAGGGCCCGACCGGGGCGGCGATCGCCAATGCGCTGGCGCATGCGATCGGCGTGCGCGTGCGCGACCTGCCGCTGACGAAGGACCAGATCGCGAAAGCCCTGGTCTGATGCCGGCGCAGCTGCCGGCATCCCGGCGCGCATCCGGCCAGCGGGGCGCGCGATGATCGCGCGTGTCGTCGGCCGGTTGCTCAACCTGCCGGCGCTGCTGCGTTACCTGCGCGAGCATCGTGCCGATCGTTCGGTCTGGGACCCGGCCGAAGACCTCGAGCTGCAACTGTACGGCGCGATCTTCGGCAACAACTTCCTGCACTACGGCTACTTCCGCGAGATCCCGGCCTCGGCAGACGAGATCAGCCTGGCCGAGGTCAGCCGTGCAATGGACGACTATGCATCGCTGCTGGTCGAGCGGGTGAAGCCGGGTGAGCGCGTGCTCGATGTCGGCTGCGGCATGGGCGGGCTGCTGGACCGGCTCGACCGTGCCGGCGCGAAGCCCACTGGCGTCACGCCGAACCGGGCGCATGCGCAGCACATCCGGGCCGGCTGGCCGCACATCCCGCTGATCGAGAGCCCCTTCGAGCAGGTCGATGCCACGTCGGTCGATCCGAAGTTCGACGCGGTGATCAACGCCGAGTCGTTCCAGTACATCGACCTCGACCAGGGGCTGGCGAAGGTCAAGGCGCTGCTGGCCCCGGGCGGGCGCTGGATCGTCATCGACTACTACCGCCTGCAGCCGGGCGCGAAGAACCGCTCGGGCCATGTGCTGTCCGACTTCGAGGCGGCGCTCGAGCGCCATGGGCTGGAGATCACCGAGCGGGTGGATGTCACCGAGAATTGCGTGCCCAGCCTCGCCTACGGCCGGTTGCTGGCGACCCGCTTCGCGCTGCCGATGGCACGCTTCGGAGCGGACAAGCTGTTCCTGAAGCAGCGGCTGCTCGGCTACCTGTTTCGCGACACGCTGCAGGCGAAGCTCGACGGCGTGCGCCTCGATACGCTCGACCCGGACGTGTTCCGGCGCGAGAAGCGCTACCTGCTGTTCACGATCCGTCGCCGCGAAGGCTGACGACCGGCGCTGCCTTCCGGGGTGCTGCCCGGTCTACCGTGCGCATGGCGTGAGCGATGGTGCCGGCATGGCGGCACCGGCTACCATCCGGCTTTCGTCCGTGAAGGAGAGTGCCGGTGACAGCGTCGCTACCGCAGTTCGCGCCCGGGGGCTACCGTTTCGTCCCAGGCCCGTTCCAGTATTCGGCCGGCGTGGCCGCCGGGCCGGGCTTCGAGATCGTGCGTGCGCGCTTCCTGCGTTCGGTCGCGCTGGCTGAAGGGTTCGCGGCGATCGAGCGGCACCTTGCAGCCGTCGGCCGCCCGACGGCTGCGTTCTGCCAGTGCGAGCTGCGCTCACCGGCGCCGTTCACCGAGGAAGGCTTCGTTTCGTTCAACCGCGAGTATGTCGGCACGCTGGAACGCTGGGGGCTGATCCGCGACGGTGTCAACCCGGTCGCGCGCAGCAACGTGTGCCCTGAACTCGACAAGCCACCGGTGCCCAGTCTGTTCGCGTTCTCGTACACCGTGCCGTCGGCCGATGCGCCGCCCACCTTCGTCGTCGCGGGTAGCGCCGAGGCCCCGGAAGGCAAGGGCCACTACGAGAGCCATATCGTCCGCCGCGGCGAGACGTCGCCCGATGCCATCGTCGAGAAGGCGCGCTGGGTCCTGGGCGAGATGGAGCGACGGATGGCTGCGCTGGGCTTCGCCTGGCCCGACATCACCGCCGCACAGCTCTACACCATCCATGATCCGCATCGGTTCCTGGCGGCGGAGCTGGCGAGCCGCGGCGCGATGCGCGCCGGCCTCACCTGGCACTGGGTGCGTCCACCGGTGCTCGACCTCGAGTACGAGATGGATGTGCGCGGCGTGCGTCGCGAACTCGTGCTCGAGGCGGGCTGAGCGCTGCCGGCGGCCGCTTCGGCCCGCCGGACCAGCCAGCGCCTGCGGCAGCCCCGGCGGGCGCCCGGGGCTCAGCCGCGAGCGCGCCTGGTGCCGGCGCGGGCGCCAGGACGGG